>CANGVU010000243.1 GCA_947457325.1 Flavobacteriales bacterium
GAGGAATAATACCACAGCAACAAAGTATTGAGAAAATTCTTTACCAAAGTCTGAAACACCAGTGTCCAGATACCTCCTCCATTGTAAACTAAAATCAAGGAAAGTAAACCACTAATCAAGAGAACAACAAGTGAAATTTTCGATTGCAACTTAATTCTCAACTCCTTGGTCAGTTTAGCTGTCTGAACCAATGAAAGTGCATTAACCAAGATGTTTAGACCTACAACTTTCATTAATAACCTTATATCCGGTATTGAATAAAAGTCAGCGACAAAAGTGGAAAGAAAAAAAACAATTACATACAACAGTAAAGCAAAAAAAACATTGACAAAAAAAACCGTTGAATAATCCTCGTCTGTAACATCTTTCTTTTGAATTAATGCCAGAGAAAAACCTCCGTCCAAAATAATTTGAGACAGAGAAACGAAAATCACAATTAGTCCCATCACCCCGTAGTCGGAGGGACTTAGGACACGAGCCACCAAAATACCAACAACAAAAGAAAAAACAAAAGAAACCAATTTCTCAATAAAGCTCCACTTGAAACTATGAATCGTTTTGCTCTTTAAATCTTCACTCACAAGCGATCTATTGGATAATAATACTCATCTAACACAGCAAATTAATGTTTCCCCATGAACCTTAAAGTTATGCAACGCTAATCTAATACATTATCAACTCCACTCTTATAAAAAGAGGCCTAAATGATTAATTATCATTCAAAAGATTGTATTACACTTATAAAATCAGACTCAATCGCTGCCCTAACAACCCAACTTCAAATCATCACTGTCACGCACTGTGATAAACCATTCACCCTTATTCATTGTTTATCAATATGAGCCCTGACAGCGAATCCCTCTTATTTAGAACCCCTAAAATCACTTATCATCTGACGCACATGAGAGCGGTGCGCTTTGGTCAAAGCATCACCTGACGCACTTTTCATCATGTTGTCAATATTGTTCAATGTTTGATTGATCACGCTCAACGAAACATTATCAAATTTTGACTTTGGATCCATGCTCATGATTAAAATTTTGGTGTACTCTACTTGCAAATTCTGGCGAAATGAATTAACGTTTCCGTTTAAATCAACAGAGAAAATTGCAGCGGTTAAATCATTCAAATAAACATCAAGCTGGTATTTATTCCCATACAATGCAGCATTGGTGAAGCGCTCTAAAACTTTAGGATGAACCAAGTGATATAGAGCAGAGCGCTGCATCATCAGCACCCGAGAATGAATATTTGGATCGTCGTTCGCACCAAAGTGAGAAAATCCGCGGCGCTGTCTCAATAAATAAGCATAAAGCTCACTCCACTTTTCAAATGCATCTGGCGCAAAAGCATACTTACTCAGGGCTTTCATGGCCTCTTTTTGCTTTTCAAGACTAACAGGTGAAAGTGGCTGATCTAGTCCTTCCTGACCATTAAATGCCCTGTTGATGTGGACACCCGCCATTTGTCGGGTCATAATTGAAATTTGGTTACTATACTCCGCCTGAAGGGTTGAAAATGCTTGAACCAATTCTTGGTAACTTTCATTCTCTCCGATCAGTTTTTTCTTCAATCCAGGTAACAATGCATTAACCAATTCGCATCGATCTGCAGCATAAGCAACTGGATCATCAGTTAAATCAAAAATATTAATATCCGGATCTATGCCTTTGCCTTGAATGCGCATATCATCTGCATCATTTCCATAAGCCAATTGGTGCTCTGTGCTTCTATCGGTAATCTTTTTCAATCTGACTTTTTCTGCAACCTCATCAGCCAAGGAGGGAGAGTACCCATACTCAATGACCCATAAATCATAAGGACCAATGTTTTCGTCACAGTATGCGGCTTGTTCTTTTTCATTCAATTGATAATTGAAAGCTGGGTACTCCATGATACTATTGGCCAACCCTTCTTTCTTAATTTTCTCAACATTCTTGATGTCCTTAAAAGATTGTAGTGTACTTGCTCTCATGTTGTGTGTCAATCCCAAGGTGTGACCAACCTCATGCAAAATCAAACGGTACATCAACTGTCTTGCCACCTCTTTCTTCATGGCATCACCCATTCCAAAGGCATCTGCGATGGTGCTACCCAACGCCATTTGGTGATTGCTCATGCCATTGGCTGCGCACAAAAACGGATTGCGGTTGTTGGGACCAAATGGATTTTCAGAAAAGCCATCACCCTTAAAAAATTTCTCTGCATTGACGCGATTGATAATGGCCACCAATTCCAACATGATATCAGCACCCAAAATCTCACCCGTTCTGGGGTCGACAAATGAAGGGCCATAGCCCCCAAAGGGAGGTGCTGGAGTAGAAGTCCAACGCAGCACATTGTAACGGATATCTCCCGCATCCCAGGTGGCGTCCTCTGGTTGCTCTAAACAAACGACAGCATTCTTAAAACCTGCTTTCTCAAATGCCGCATTCCAGCGCTCACATGCCTCTTTGATAATGGGTCGCCACTCAACAGGAGTGGTATTCTCAATCCAATAGGTAATGGGCTTTACGGGTTCTGAAACTGCCAAAGAGGGATCTTTCTTTTCTAATCTCCATTTGTGAATCACATCGCGGTAATTGATGGTTTCATAAGATGTCATATCGTCCACCTGAGTAGAAAAGTATCCCACACGTGGATCGTCCATTCTTGGTTGAAATCCTGGAGCTGGAAGGCTAAGCAGACTGTGTTGATAATGAATGGAGACATTGCGTGCATCAGCCAGTGCTTCTGAATTGAATTTTGGGCTGCTATTTTCATAAACATACTCAACTTTAATCTCTGTATTTTCAGGATATGAATTGATGTTTGTAATATGGGTTTTAGATGATGATAAATTTCCTAAAACAGAAGGAGAACCCGGATCTGAAGGAAACTTCACCAATTGCATTTTCTCTGATAAGAAAAGAGCATCACCATCAATCAGATATTTACTCTTGTCCTTGCTTGTGGCTTCAATTTTTTCAGCACATAAAACGGGGTCATTGATATTGGCTTTATTGGCCTTGCTCAATGGACTCTCGGGATCATAATAATAATTGGTATTCTGCTGAACAATGGCCAATTTGTCATACCACTTCTCTACCTTAACCACCTTGCTATCACCATAAGAACCCCTGAAATAACCAGCTTCTGCGGGTGCATCAACGATGTGACTAAAATAAATAAATTCCTGATTGACTTGACTCTCATTGATTTCGAGATAAATCTTACCCGTTGTTGTATCTCTGTACAATGTAAATAAGCCGTCTATTTTTCGGCATTTCTTGGTAATATCAGCATATTTATCCTCCTCCTTTTTGGGAGGTGTTTGTTCAGCAGGTTTCTTTTTATCCTTGCCTCTTTTCTTCTCTTCTTTCGCTTGAGAAAAAGCATCTACAGAGAAAAGTACAATCAAACTAAAAACACAATACTTCAATTTCATAATCACTAATTTCTATTTTTAAATATGTAATAAAAAACAACACCAACAGGAATAACCAAA
>CANGVU010000244.1 GCA_947457325.1 Flavobacteriales bacterium
CAAATGTCAATTGGGCCGAGGGTTCCAAATTCATGCAGGTGGAAATTGATCTGGGAAATGGGTTCGTGGATATTGGAACGCAGCAGATGTTGAGTGTGCCGTATGCTTTGTATAGCCAAACAACAAATGTTTCTATCAGTAGTTCGGGAGATACCTTGAGCATTGGTGGAAATAGTGTTATTGTTCCAGGGATTAGTGCTGCGAATCCAAACAGCAGCATTTCAACAAGCGGACTGGGTTCTCAAGTACTACCCGGAAATGCAACTTGCGCCAATGAGTACATCAGCGTAACTGGTTGTGGAGGACAAACTTCATTGACCTACGATGGCAGAACGTATGATTTAGTTGAGATAGGAGGGCAATGTTGGTTTGCCGAAAATTTGGCTACCGATCAATACAGAAATGGTGACTTGATACCTACGGGATTGGATAACTCTTCATGGGGTGCGTCCACAGGCGGTGCATATGCCATTTACAACAATGATCTTGCAAATGATTTTACTTACGGTAAGTTGTATAATTATTTCTCAACCATTGATAGCCGTGGACTTTGTCCCGCAGGTTGGCATTTACCCAATGATTGTGAATGGATGTATTTAGAACATAGCTTAGGGATGTCATTGGCTTTTCAAGAAACGATTGGATACCGGGGGACAAACGAAGGAGGTGCCTTAAAAGCCACCTCCAATTGGAATTCCCCCAACATGGGTGCCACAAATAGTTCGGGCTTTACTGCCTATCCAGGAGGTTCTCGTGATTTCAATGGTTTTTACTACAACATAGGCAATGTCGGTACCTGGTGGAGTAATAAGGAGGATAGTTCTAACAACGCTTGGTACCGCACATTGTACTATGACATTTCCAATGTGGACCGCAACTTCAATGATGGTTATTACGGCTTGAGTGTCCGTTGCGTTAGGGATTAGGCATCTTTCCCTTAACCATCAAAATCCCGAACTCACCCTCAATTGAAGACTTCCTCCAAGGCCCTCTTGTATGATGCGCACAAGGGTGGATAAACGAATGTCGCTGGCATTGTTTTCTATGCGTGATATATATGTTTTGGTTGTCCCACACTTATTGGCCAAGGCTTCCTGGGTGAGCCCTTTTTCTTTGCGCATTTCTTGAATCATTACACCCAATCGAAAAGCTTCAAACTCTTGCTCAAAAATTTCACGCTTTTTATTTCCCCTCTTCCCGTATTGTTGATCCAGGTGTTGTGCTAAACTAGTCATCTTTCTTGTGTTGTTTTTCATAACAATATTGTTCTTTTAATCGTTCCGCTGTTTTTATTTGGTTCCTTGGTGTTTTCAATGATTTCTTCTGAAAACCATTCAATAAAATGATCAATTTACCTTCTTCAAAAAAACAGAACACCCTGTATATATCAGATGCGTTTTCCACTCTCACCTCGAACAAACCCTTGCTTCCTGTGATGTGTTTCAAGTACTTTTCTGGTACTCTTTCCACTTTAGCAATGAGAAGCAGCGTCCAATTGAATTTCTTTTGAACTGCTGGCTTTAACGCTTTGAAGAAGTTGAGATAATGATCTTCATAGTACAGTACTTCTCGATAAAATTGGTCATTTATTTTGTCCTTTTCACTCATGGCAAAGTTAGCTAATTAGATAACAATTGATTTTAATTTTTTTGTTAATTTCCATTGTGAATCATACAATGACAACATTCATATAAGGTCGCATAATCCTTTTATTCTCGTTTATGCTTAAAAAAAATGAGTTTCCCATTTGATCCTATACTCCTTCCATTTTCTTAATACCTTGGAGTAGCCTAACTCTTTCCTTTTTTCTGCTTTCCCAAAATCACTTTTCCCTTATCTTCGCTCACGTACTAATAACTGTTATGAATTACAATAAACTGAACGTGATTTTGGGTTGGGCCATGTTTGTGGTGGCTACCGTTGTTTACACTTTAACCCTTGAACCCACCATGCCTTTTTGGGACTGCGGTGAGTTCATTGCTTCCGCTTACAAATTGGAAGTGGGCCATCCTCCCGGAGCTCCGCTCTTCATGATGATCGCTCGCTTGTTCTCCGCCTTTGTCGATCCCGCGCAAGTGCCTTTCATGGTCAACTTCCTTTCGGCCGTCTCTTCTGGTGCGACCATCATGTTCCTCTTTTGGTCCATTACCCACTTGGCCAAGAAAATGGCCGGTCATGATGCCGAAAGCGATGCTGGAAAAATGTGGGCCGTTTTGGGTTCGGGTATCATCGGTGGTTTGGCTTATACTTTCAGCGACACTTTCTGGTTCTCCGCTGTTGAGGGCGAGGTTTACGCGATGTCTTCTTTGTTCACCGCTGTGGTTTTCTGGGCCATCCTCAAATGGGAAAGCATGGTCACAAAAGACAACAACGAATTGCGTTGGGTTATCTTGATTGCCTATTTGATGGGTCTTTCCATCGGGGTCCACTTGTTGAACCTCTTGGCCATCCCTGCGATTTGCTTCGTGTATTATTTCAAGAAATATGACATTTCTATTAAGGGAATGATTTATACATTGTTGGTGTCTTTGGGTCTATTGACCTTGATGCAAACGGGTATCATCATTTACTTTGTGAAGGCTGCAGCGGCGACTGAGAAATTGTTTGTCAATGGTTTTGGTTTGGGCTTCAATTCTGGTGTGATTTTCTATTTGTTGTTGGTTACTGCTTTGATTGCATTGGGTCTTCGTTATTTCAAAAAGAAGAACATGTTGGCCATGCATACTTTGGTTTTGGGTATCACAGTAGCCATCATTGGTTATACCACCTTTGCGGTTATCTTGGTTCGTTCTCAGGCCAACACGCCCATGGATGAAAACAATCCAGAGAATATGTTTGCTTTGTTGAGCTACTTGAACCGTGAGCAATATGGCGATCGTCCATTGTTGTTTGGTCAATATTTCAATACACCTGAGGATGTAATTAAACCATACAGCGATGGGGGAGAAGTGTGGATTCCTTCTTTCAGTGTGCGCGATGCCAAAGGAAAGTTGGTTCAGTCTTGTCGTGAGCAATACCAAGCGGAAGAATACATTGCAGCCAACAAAGACCAAAAATTGTCTGTTGTGCAAGAATACATTGAGACGGGTGAGAAGAAGAATTCCAAAGTGAACTACCGCAAGGAGTTTTCAGGATTCTTGCCTCGCATGCACAGCAATCAACCCAACCACGTTCAAGAGTATAAGAAGTGGTCCAATTTCCATGATTGGAATACAGAAGCTGGTGAGGAGAAGATCAGAAGAAAAGAGCAGCAGATTGCGCAAATGGAGTCTCAGTTGAATCAAGCCAAATCCAAGCAGGAGTTGAACATGATGATGCGTTCATTGGATCGTTTGTATGATGATATGAAACCTACAGCAGGTGAAGATTACCGCTTCATGATGGATTATCAAATCAACTTCATGTACTGGCGCTACTTCATGTGGAATTTCGCGGGTCGCCAGGATGATAGCCAAGGCAACGGTGATTTCTTGGATGGCAACTGG
>CANGVU010000245.1 GCA_947457325.1 Flavobacteriales bacterium
CATGGCAATGCATCCCCCGTCTTTGGCAGGCAATGGTGGCTTATGACACAACTGCAAAATCTTCATGCCTTTCTTTTTGAATTAAACCGCATTGCTTTTAATTTTTGAAATTGAGGCATACTCCATTTTTTCTCTCTATTGGCATTGTGCATCAGAATAAAACACACTGGAGCCATGACAATGGTAGACAACCATATTCCCATCCAAGGCTCTAAAATATAAGCCTTGGTCATTTTCTCTCCTGCTATTGTCAATACTTCAAACAGAATAAAAAGCAACAGTGCAATTACAGAAGGCAATCCCAATCCACCCTTGCGTAATATGGCTCCTAATGGAGCACCAATAAAAAATAGAACCCAGCAAGAAATAGCCAAAAAGAACTTGCGATGCCATTCAATCCTATGCCTGTTTTCTAATCTTTTATTTTCCTCCAATTCAATTCTGGCTTTTTGAGCTTGAACAATGTCCTTTCTTGTCTCATCCATGGCCATGGAGACTGCTTGGTACTGAATGCTTAATGGCAATTGGTTCATCATATTTTTGCTTGAACCTTTTGAGTTTTCGTTATCATTGAAATTGATTCTCAACTTTTGAATGTTGCTTGTCTGCCATTGATTCTGCAATGAATCTGTTTTGATTTCAAAATCAGATAATGCATTTTCCAATTGTGAAATGGTCATCATCTCGTAGGCATTTTTAAAAACTTCTTCATCATCCTTACTAAAAAACAAAGAGCTTATGTCTATGCGCAAAGTCATTTCTTTAAAATGCGATTGCAAAGCAGGATGTTTCTTGACGCGTTTATTCTTTTCTTCGACCTCGTCATAGGTATATCCATTATTCAAGGTTAAAATCAACCAGCGCTTATCCTCTGTTTGCTCCATTTTACCTTGTTCAGATCGAATAACACTTTTGTTTCCTCTTCCTGGATCGCGATGATCATAAATCAAAACATCATACAAAGTTCCAGTTTCTGGATCTTTCTTGTTTACTCTGATACTGATGCCTTCTATACCATTGTAAAAAGTACCTTCTTCCAAATTCAAGGCTGGCTTTTGTTGAACTATAGAAAAGAGCAATGTTCTAAATTTCAGGTTGGCAACCGGCCAGATATTGTTGGCAAAGAAAAACGCTGAAAGCGCAATAACTGAAATGAAAAGAATCAATGGTCGAAAAATCCTGTTCAAAGAAATGCCGGCACTTTTCATGGCCGTTAACTCATTGTGCTCAGACAAAGCGCCAATGGTCATAATACTTGACATCAGCACAGCCAACGGCAAAGCCATATTGACAATTCGCGCGGATGCAAAAATCAGCAATTGCACAATGAGGGTAAATTCCAAATCTTTACCCAACAAATCATCAATGTACAACCAAATGAATTGCAGTTCAAAGATGAACAATGAAACCAAAAACGTGACGATGAATGGCCCTATGAAGGCTTTTAACAAAACAAGCGATATTTTTTTCGGGTAAATCATCAAACAATGCGAAGCTAAATTATCTTTCGCCACTGAAAACTAGGAAAATTGAAAAAATGAGAAAAAATTTTTACGCCAGTATTTTATTTTGGATTGCTTTTGTTGGCATTGGAAAAATATATGCTCAGAACATTGCTTCTGAAATAGTTTCCAATTTAAATACTGAGGCACTTGTGTCACAAGCTGAAGAGTGGGACAAACAAGGGGAGATGACCATGAATGCCACCTGGGTAAATTTTACCTTGGATATGATTAACGAAGGTCAATGGGAATACAAATCAGACGGCAGTAAGCGTTGGGTGTACGCATTCAAAAGCCCAGGTGCATTGGCCATGTCATTGGTCTTTGATCATTATTATATGCCGGAAGGTTGCGAATTGTATTTTTTCGCAAAAGACAAATCTTGGATTGAAGGACCTTTTACATCCAATCAAAACAAAGCGCACCACATTTACAGAACCCCAGAGGTTTATGGAGATGAGGCAATCATTGAATACCGTGAACCTGCAGGTGTAACCAGCCAGCCTAAGTTAGAGCTTAGAGGTATTTTGCACTTCTACAGAATGGTGGATGACCCAAGATGGGCCAATGGAGAGAGCCGAGAAGTGAACAGTGATCCATGTGAAGTAGATGTAAATTGTCCAGAAGGCGACCTCTGGGAAAAAGAGAAGCATGCGATTGTTCGATTGAGTTTGGCCTCTTCTCAAGGAGGTGGTTTGTGTTCAGGTACTTTGGTAAACAATACTGGACTTGACTGTAAAAATTACATCTTGACAGCGATGCATTGCACTGAAATGTCATCTAATGCAAACTTATTGGCCTCCTCAGCACGTTTTAATTTTATGCGTAGCAACTGTGGTTCTGGATTGGGCCCTACGTCTCAACAATTGACAGGTTTGTTTTTGAAGGCTGATTCAAATGATGGTGGTGGAGCTACCGGATCTGATTACGCTCTTTTGGAAATTCAAGATCCTATTCCTTCTACTTGGACTGTTTATTACGCTGGATGGGATGCTTCTGATGCACTCCCAACAACCATGACCAACGGCGCCAAAGTGGTTTGTTTACATCATCCATCGGGGGATTATATGAAAATATCTCATGCCAGTGCATGCACAAAAGCAACATGGCAGTCCAATGATAAACATTGGAGAACAATTTGGATGGCCACAGAAACCAATCATGGTGTTACGGAAGGTGGCTCATCAGGCTCTCCCATCTTCAATGACAAGCATCAAATCATTGGTACATTGACAGGGGGAGGATCTTTTTGCACCTCGCCCACATCCCCTGATTATTATGGAAGAATGGCCAAGCATTGGTCAGCTTCCGCCAATCCCAATGCCAATGGACAAGAACTTTCTGTTTGGTTAGATCCGGCTGGTACAAATGCCCTTTTCCTCAACGGTTCTTATCCTCATGTAGACAAGGTATTGCCTTGTGATCCTGCCTCTGTAGAAGAGGAATTGTTGCAATTCAATGACGTTCTAGTGTATCCTACTTTAATCAATGAGTCCTTTACGGTTGAATTAAAAAACAACCAGTCCATTAACCAATGCATGGTTTTCGATGCCAATGGTAAATTATTGGAAGACAGAAAAACGGACAGAAATTCACTCTTGTTTGACACAACACAATGGGCCAATGGCGTTTATTATTTGTCAGTCAAACACCGCAATGGTAGCTTTGTTACCAAAAAAATTGTTGTGGCACATTCTTAATGGAATTAGAGGATTACATCGAAGAAAGTTGGAGGGTACAGCTCGCTGATTTCTTAGGTTCTTCTTCTTGGGAATACACCAAAAAAAAGGTTGAGCAATCATACGCTCAACCTTTTTGTTTTCCGCCGAAAAATCAGATTTTTAGAGCGTTTGAATTAACTTCTTTCAAACAGGTAAAGGTGGTCATTATTGGTCAGGATCCTTACCATGGAGAAGGTGAAGCCAATGGATTGGCCTTCTCAGTGAATCATGGAATCAAAACACCGCCATCAC
>CANGVU010000246.1 GCA_947457325.1 Flavobacteriales bacterium
ATCGCTGGTGTAACCAATGAGAAGAAAAATGTATTTGGCATGATGCCACATCCTGAAAGAGCTTCGGATTTTGAATTGAGCAATACGGATGGTCGGGTAATTTTTGAATCCATCTTGGCCCAGTTACCCGCGTAATTAACAAAATTCTTCTTGATTTAACACTTACCCGTTTGTTTGTTGAACAATACGTGCTATAACTATGCACAAAACTAATAAAATGAGGAAAATCATTATTTTTCTGTTTCTTCTTTTTGGCCCCATGCTATCTGCTTGGAGTCAGAATGAGCCATGCTCTCAAGCATTTATTCAGTCCGCTGACAGCGGACAGTGGTCCATTGTGTATGCATTTGATTGGAATGGAATTGCTGATATTTACGGAAGTTCAGGTGAGTTCTGTCTCCCCAATGGCTGTTTTTACATCTATGGCTATACTGGAACGGGGTTGGTAAATCAAAATGGTCTACAAATCACTGTCAACAACACCAGCATTCCGCTTCAAGTTCAATATACCGACTCAACAGGGTACATTATCGCTTATTTTGATTGGAATAGCACTTCAGGCTGCGGTGATCCCAATGCTTGTAATTACAACGCTTCGGCAACCTGCATGGATTACACCAGTTGCAATTATGATTGTTTGGGATGCACAGACGCCAATGCCATCAATTTCAATGCTTCTGCCTCGGTAGACAATGGAACTTGCTGCTACAGTGAGTGGGCTGAAATCACGGCTACGGATAGCGCCCACTTCAGTATCACAGATGGACTTGGAAACCACATTCTAAACTCCTATAATTTTGACGTCAATGTCATCAACGGATTCTGTTATCAGCCCGGTTGCTATACTTTATATGTCCAGGGAATAGATAATGACCCCTATGAAATAACCATCACCAACTCAACAGGAGAAATCGTTTTAAATGAAACAGTTGTTGAAGGATGGTGGGCAACTTTCAATTTCAGCAATCAATCTCTGAATGGATGTACGGATCAATGGGCTTGCAATTATAATCCTAGTGCCACATGCAACGACGGTACTTGCGATTATTACAGCTGTCAAGGTTGTACCGATAGCACGGCTAGCAACTTTAATCCAGATGCTACATATGAAAATGGAACTTGCTGTTATGGTCCATTGATGTCTATCAATGTTCCCGACAACGTTTGGTGGTATTATTATGGTCAAAACAACTATGCATCTGGTGTTGGTTCAGCCAATACATGCATCAATCCTGGCTGCGGAACTTTTACCGCTTACAACAGCGTGTACGAAGCGTTTGATTACAGCATTGAAGATGCCCAAGGCAATGTTATCACCAGTGGTAATTCATGGGATACCAGTAATGAGTGGGATGATATCTCGACTATTCACATGCCCATTACCAGTGGTGAAGTTATTTCAGGCTGCAGTGATGCCAACGCTTGCAATTTCAACCCAAATGCTAACTGTCTTGACTACAACCTGTGCGATTACTCTTGTCAAGGATGCACCAACCCTGACGCATTCAATTTTAATGTAAATGCAACCATAGACAATGGAACTTGCTGTTTAGACAATTATTTTGAAGTTACGGCTGTAAGTGCCGGTGGAATGGTTTCTTGGAGCGCCATTGATGGTTACGGAATGATGGTTGGATCTACCGACTTTTCTGTCGAAACTTCAGGCTTTTGCGCTCTTTCCAGCTGCATTACTTTCTATGCCAATGAGTTGATGGGGATGCCTTTCTCAATTACCATCAAACGCAACGGAGAGGTCATATACACCAACAATAGCATCACAACGTACGACTTTACTTGGAATTATGACAATAACCAAGTTGTAGGTTGTGCTGATCCTAGCGCATGTAATTTCAATCCAGATGCCAACTGCTTCTTGTACAACATTTGTGATTACTCATGCCAAGGATGTACAAACCCTGTGGCCATAAATTTCAATCCCAATGCGACCATAGATAATGGTACTTGCTGCATGCAGGAGAATTGGCAAACCATTTCTTCCTCTGGCAATTTGTTCTTCTATGTTGCTGCCAACAATGGTACGCAATCACAACAAGGATTTTACCCTGATGCCACTGGATTTTGCATGAATAGCAACTGTTATATGATCTATGCATTTGGAACTGATGGTGGGGTTCAAGACATCTCTATCTCCAACGATACCATGGGTGTATATTACAACTTCGCAACCAATCCTTATTTAGGTTACAATATTGAAAACATTGGCATCAATGAAATAGCAGGTTGTACTGATCCATCAGCTTGCAATTTCAATCCCAACGCTACTTGTGACTATGGATACTGCGAGTATTACTGCGGTGGCTGCTTGGATCCTCAAGCGTTGAATTATAGCACAACAGCCATGTTTGACGATGGCTCATGCGCTTATCAAGTTCAATCTCCCGTGGTTGGTATGCAGATAGTTCCTGACGAAGACAACCAACAGTTTTATGTAATGATTGCCCTTACTGAGATGGGTAATGTCTATCCTTATGCAGTTTCCAATACAGTTAATGATGGGATGATGACTATGATGTCTGAAGGTACAGCAATGGCAGGTCCTTTCAACTGCGGTGACTCAGTTCAATTCCATGTTCACGCTATGGGGTACAATATGAATACAGTAATGACTTCTCCTACCTACAGAATGGATTGTGCTGCACTTACTGTTTCAGAATCCAAAAACTTCATAGCCTCAGTCTATCCCAATCCAGCCAATCAAATGTTGAACTTGATCAACATTGAATCCAACACTTTAGTCACTGTTCGTGACACACAAGGCCGATTGATTTACACTGAAATGGCTACATCCAATCAAAAGTCTCTCGATTGTAGCCAATGGGCCAATGGCTTTTACTTCATTGAATTAAAAGACAATAATCAAATTCAACAATTAAAAGTTCAAGTATCACACTAATACTGATATTTAATTAAACAAGCAAAAAAAAAGGAGCGAATTATCGCTCCTTTTTTAGTATCCATTCAACAAATCATCATCTACCATATTTGGTAAAGTCACTTTTAACAGAGGTTCTCTGTCCATAGCGCGTTTTATGGCAAAAACGGCCTCTTCATTTCTAGCCCAGCTTCTGCGCGCAATTCCATTGTTGACATCCCAATGCAACATGCGGTTTAATCTTACACTGGCTTCTTTAGATCCGTCTAAAAGCATCCCAAAACCACCATTGATTACCTCACCCCAACCTACTCCACCGCCATTATGCAAACTAACCCAGGTGGCTCCTCGAAAGGCATCGCCCACAAAATTTTGGACAGCCATATCAGCTGTAAAACGTGAACCATCATAAATATTTGATGTCTCTCTAAAAGGTGAATCTGTTCCGCTCACATCATGGTGATCACGACCCAAAACAACTGGCCCTATTTCACCTGCTGCAATGGCATCGTTGAAAGCCTGAGCAATGGCCATTCTACCTTCAGCGTCTGCATACAAAATTCGGGCTTGTG
>CANGVU010000247.1 GCA_947457325.1 Flavobacteriales bacterium
AGCCCAGTACTTTTGGCTACATCGGCTCCGATGCAAGCATCATAATCAGATTGAAAATTTTGTCCTTGTGACAATTTCATTTCATAATGATCTGGATAACCTTGATCTGTTCCTACAATGCGCCATTGTTCAAAGTTGTCTCCATACGCCAAAGGAATGGCTCTTTCAATGGTTGGGTTCTCTGTAACCATTCGTGCATCGCCCACCTTGATGTTTCCGGTAGGCGCATCGACGTGATAGACATTGGCCAAGATCAATTGCAACGGACTGCCCTTGGCTCCTAGGACCATGTCAATGTCTTGGATGTTTTTGTTGAATTGTTCAGCGGTTTGCTTTTCAACCAAGATGAGCATGGATACTGTACCTAGACCAAATGCCAATAAAATGACGCTGAGCATGGTGTCCAGCCACTGGTGTTTGATGTTTTTTAATGCCAGTTTGATCAAATTCATAATCTTACTGTATTGGTGATCACATTGTCCCAACGGTTGTCATGTGTTACAACAACCAATTGGGCATTAACTTTTTGGGTCATTTCCATAAAAAGTGAAATGACTTGATCTGCATTTTTATTATCCAACGCACTTGTTGGCTCATCAGCAAAAATCCACTTTGGTTCATGAATGATGGATCGTATAATAGCAATGCGCTGTTGCTCGCCAACGCTCAAGGCGCCGATGGGTTGGAAAGCTTTGTGGAATAGGTTGACCCTATCCAAAAAGTCCTTGGCTAAGTTTTCGTCTTGTACTTTTCCATTGAGATAAAGCGACATCATGATGTTTTCCAATACAGACAATGATGGGATAAAATGCGAGGTTTGAAATACAACGCCTATATTTTTTCCTCTGAACGTATCCCTTTCAGAAGTTGTAAGAGAGTACAAATTGGTTTGGCCTAGAATTACATTTCCTTCTGACGGTGTTCTAAGTCCTGCCAGAAGATGCAGTAAAGTAGTTTTTCCACAACCACTTTCACCCAAGATTAGGGCGGGTTGCTCGTTGGGAAAGAGGATGTCGGGAAAAACCAAAGGTTTTCCAGAAGGGTATTGGTATTTTAATGATTGCGTTTGTAACACAAGGCAAATGTAGCTATCCAGCGGGGAATTTGTTTTCTAATTCGTGTGAAAAGTCTTACCATTGCAATATGAAAAAAATAGGACTTATTTTCTCATTATTTGCTTCAGTAGCCATTGCTCAGAAGGAACAAGGAACGTTTCCTTATCAATTCAATATCATCAAAGAAATTAAGCATGGTTCTGTAGAGGACCAGTGCCAAACAGGAACCTGTTGGAGTTTTGCTACGGTTTCATTTTTGGAATCAGAAGTGGCAAGGATCAGCAACAAGCAAGTGGATTTGTCTGAATTGATAAATCCCCGATTGATGTATCCCAAGAAAGTGGATTCTTATGTGCGTTATCAAGGCAAGCAACAATTGGGACCAGGAGGTTTGAGCCATGATGTTATTCAAGCTGTTAGAGAGTATGGATTGGTGCCTGAATCTGCGTTTAGCGGATTTGTCATGGGTTCTAGTGTATACAACCATAACGTTTTAGACGCTTACATGGAAACAACAGCCAAAATGGTATTGGATAGAAAACTGAATGAGGAGAACAATGATTGGAAATCTGGTGTTGAGACTTTGCTAGACACCTACATTGGAAGGATACCAACCTCTTTTGATTTTGAAGGCAAGTCTTATACACCGGCCTCTTTCAGGGATGCATTGGGAATCAAAGCTGATGATTATGTGATGTTGACTTCATTTGGTCACCATCCTTTTTATTCAAACTTTGCTGTAGAAGTTCCTGACAATTGGTCTAAAGGACAATATTACAATTTACCATTGGAGGAGTTTTATCAAGTGGCGGTTCATGCACTGGAGAATGGATATACCATTGCTTGGGACGCAGACGTAAGTGAAAAGGGTTTCTCCTATAAGAACAACATTGCAGTGTTGCTGGATGAAGGCCTTAAGAAGGAAGAGATGTTCACCATGAAACATGCTGAGCCATTGGTTACGCAGGAGTCTCGTCAAAAGGATTATGATCGTTTTGCCACGACGGATGATCATTTGATGCATATTGTAGGATTGAGTAAAGATCAAGATGGAGGGTTGTATTTTTTGACAAAAAATTCATGGGGAGAGAAGAATTCTTCTAAAGGATATCAGCATGTATCTGGTTCATATTTTAAAGCCAAAACGGTCTGTATGGTGGTTCACAAAGACGCTATTCCTAAAGAATTGCAAAAGAAGATGGGTAAGTAATGTTTCGATTGATATTTAGAATAATTCTCTGGTCCTCCATCGTTTTCTTTGGGTTCACGATAGGATGGGTGCTGCTGTACAAGTGGGTCAATCCACCGATAACGCTTTTCCACATGATAGATCGCGCCAAGGTGGAGGACTGTAGCTATCATTATCAATGGGTAGATGGAGAGCAGATATCTACCAATTTAAAATTGGCTGTTGTGAGCAGCGAAGACAATCATTTCATGTCGCACAATGGCTTTGATTGGGAGGCCATTGAGAAGGCCCAGCAGTATAATGCTACGCATAAAAAGCAGCGCGGTGCCAGTACGATCTCACAACAGACAGCGAAGAATGTTTTTCTGTGGCCGGCTCGCTCATGGCTGAGGAAGGGACTGGAGGCATACTTTACCGTATTAATCGAGTTTTTTTGGAGCAAGGAGCGCATTTTAGAAATGTACCTCAATGTCATTGAAATGGGGCCGTGTACTTATGGCGTTGGTGCAGCTTCAGGGTTGTATTTTGACACAACAGCTGATAAGTTAACCAAAGAGCAAGCGGCATTGATCGCTTCTTGTTTGCCCAATCCTAAAAAGTTTAAGTTGGAAAGGCCTTCTGCTTATATGCAAAAGCGCAAGCGCAAGATTATGAAGCTCATGAAATTGTTAGGGGATGATTATTTTGAGCGATACGGGACAACTTGGACTATTGAGAACAGGGATAAGAAAGAAGCGGAGGTAGAAAAGGCTTTAGAAAAAATTCCCGTAGAGGATTTGCTGGTGCCTGTTGTTGATGAGTCAAATGCTCAGGAAACCATTGATACCACTGATGTTCCAGCCCCTTTGGATACGTTGGGCCATTGATGCTTACAAGCTTGTAAAAGTGAAATAATGGAGAGGCAAGTCTCAGATTTGCAGTCTAAATTATATCACCATGAACACAACACATTATTTATTGATTTTAGACCGCAGTGGCAGCATGTCAGACTGCTGGGACAGCACCATGAGCGCATTGAATGAGCAAATTCAATCCATCAAGAATGTTCAAACCAATAGTCCCAATGTTCCTATCAAGGTTAATTTATTGACATTTAATAATGAGGTACAGTTTGAGTTTCTTAGCGTTCCTGCAGCGCACCTGGAACCTTTGAACTGTCAGCGACTTTTTCCATCTGGTTGCACCGCTATGTTGGATGGAATAGGTCA
>CANGVU010000248.1 GCA_947457325.1 Flavobacteriales bacterium
CGAGTGCACTGAGAATAACATGAACCAAAATGGCTCGCTTGCCTGCGATGTGAACACCCACAACTTGCTCATGTGGCTTGTTGATGGCGTCCGCCTTTTGGTCAAAATAATCATTGATTACATAACCGCTTGCCGCAATTAACGTCAGCGCTATGGCTTTTAATACAACCAAAAAACATTCAAAACTGATCAACATCATAGTCGGATGAACCAATACAGGCAGAACCAAAACGGTAAAACCTATGATAATCAAATTAATAGGGCGTACTATTCGTAAATAATTCAACATGTTGATGAAATCATGAACAAATTAAACCCAAAATTGCTTGCAAGGCTTACTTTTGCAACGCGAAAAATTTGTGGGTATGGAAGAAATGGCAACCAAAAAAATATTGATTCTCGGCAAGCACCAGTACATGGTGGACAATATCCAATCTATTTTGGAAAAAGGCGGATTCTCTGTAGTTGGCTATGCCGCTGTTGAACAAATCTTGGAAGAATACCAATCAGAAACTTTGGATATGATTGTTTTCACAGGTGCAGTAAGCCCTTCAGATGAAAGTGATTTGATTCAATGGAAAAACGAGAAATTTCCAACAGCCATGATCTTTGAACACCACGGCGGTCCTGCTACGGTATTAGAAGAAGTTCAAGCCAAATTTTCAGCTCAATAAACTTTTAGAAGGAGTTACTTCTGCTTTTCCTTCTCTCCAAATGGCATAGGTAAAACCGGGATGCACGCTGTATGCGCCTACTTCGCCTTGAATGTTGCAAGCCAAAAAACAAGCCTGGTAATCGGCAACTTTCAATATGTGCTCATTGATTTTTACCAATCTTTGAATGGCTTCCTCACAAGCAGCTTGCGGATGCATTCCCTGGCGCATCAACTCTACAATCAAAAAAGAAGAACAAGATCTCAAGATGGTTTCACCCAAACCTGTGGCAGTAGCAGCACCCACTTCGTTATCTACATACAATCCTGAACCGATGATGGGTGAATCCCCTACACGACCGCGCATCTTAAAAGCCAGACCACTGGTGGTGCAGGCACCTCCTAGATCTCCTTGTCCATCCATGGCTAGGATGCCTATGGTATCGTGGTTCTCAATGTTGATGATGGGTTTGTATTCACTTTTCACCAGCCATTCTTTCCAAGCTTTGACCGCCTCTGGATTTTTATAAGTATCTCTTTCGAATCCATTGCTTAATGCAAATTGTTGGGCTCCCTCTCCTACAAGGACGACATGCGGTGTTTTATCCATGATGGCACGCGCAACAGAAACTGGGTGTTTTATTTGTTCTAAAAAACAAACTGACCCCGCCTTCCCCTCATGGTTCATGATACAGGCATCCAACGTAGTGTGGCCTTCTCGATCGGGAAAACCTCCTAAACCAATGGACAATTCGCTTAAATCATCCTCCATTCTTCTTCCTGCAGCCTCCACCATATCCACAGCTTTACCGCCTTTTGTGAAATTCTCTGCTGCAGCCTCATTGGCTTTTAAGCCAAAATTCCAAGTGCTAATCACCAATCCCTTTTTATAACGTTCACCAATGGATTTTGGTTTTCGGTGATCACCTCTAAAACTTAAAAAAGGAAGCGCTCCCAATGCAGGAAGCGCCTTCAAAAAATTTCTTCTTGTCTTCATTAGTGTATACAAAGTTGAAGGCTTTGAACGCCATATGCATGCTTGATTTGAACAATGTACATACCAGCAGGAATTGCATCGGCATTGAAAAAAACTTGCTTCTCACCGATAGGTGAAGGACCATTGAAAAGATTGGAAACCGCTCTTCCTGTCATGTCCAAAAGATCCACTTGATAATGACTCACAAATGGTGAATTCCAGCGCAAACAAGTCATGGCCGATGCTGGATTTGGAAACAACTTGGTTTCAATCACTGGCATAATGTCCACAATGGCATTTACACCCACCACATTAAAATCCCAATATCCCGCAGGAGCGGTGATGGGTCGGACCTGAACCTTGCCCGATACTGCTTCACCTTGAACATAATATTGTACCGTTGATCCAATGGCCTGCGCCGGAATGGAAGCCTGCCAATTTCCACTTCCAATATTGACCATGACAACTTCATTGTACGTTGTACTTCCTGACAACCTCCAATACATCTTGGCATTGGCAATACCTGAACGGTGCGCCAAGTAAGCCGTGACCACATAAGGATCTTGGTCATTGTCCGTATCAGGGAGCGACTGATGGGTAATCAACATCGGATCCTCCACTCCAACACTGTGGGTGATGCAGTGAATGGCTCCGCTTTGACTGATGATGTTTGAGGTATTGTTGTCACAATCAATTCCTACAATGTTGTAACCCGGCATGGCCTCACCCCAAATGCGCAAAGCTGTGGTATCCACTTGTTCGCGGTAAGTTGGAAGAATAATGGTCTTATTCACAAAAACGGCATTGGTAAAAGTACGATAAGACGATCCCGTACTTGGCCAACCGCCTGTTGCAGAACTCGGCATGGGTATGCGTACAATGTGATAAGGTGTTCCCCACACAGAATTGTAATTGCTCAATACGTATTCTATGTTGGCATTGATTTGAGGACCATCAGAAACGCCATTTGGGTACTCACCCACCAACAAAGTTTCTTCATCCAATAACTTCATGTGCATGTCAATGTGGTGAATGCCATCATAGGGGAGGGTATTCATTTTGATGTAACGATTGATGCCCAAATAATCTTCAACGATCCCATCAATTTGTGATTCTGTTTTTGCAGAAACACCATACGGATTACCAGCAATGTTTTCCTCTAAAATCAATTCAGAAGCGAAGGCTGTTCCCAAACCATCAACCATCCAATTGCCCCCTGTGTTCACCAAATCATTGGGAGCAACCGTCATGGTGTGCAAAGGAACATTCAATTCTGTTGCTACGCACTCCGGTGAAGCATCATCATTTGGACGGGTTGGTCGGTTGTAAATCCAATCGACAATGACCAAACTGTCCACTTCATTCTTATAAACGGTGTTGCCCGCATAATCACGCATCCAAATGGAGTCAAAATTGCAAGACAAGATGGTTACATTGTTCAAATCAGTTAATGCAGTGCCTCCCTGTGTTGATAACAAATAATCTTGGGTGGCTTGCACATCTTCTGAAAGAATAATCACGCGTGTTTCCAATTTGGCCGCTGCGACAATGGCCTTCAAAATATTGGTATAGCCTGTCCAGGCGATGGTTAAACATTGTATCTCTTCCCATTCAGCAGCACTGCGCACATAACTTCCCACTGGAGGCGTTGTAATACCATTGGGTAAGACACCTGGAGTAACCTCCCCGGATTTGACCAACTGCCATTCTTGATCGGTAAATCCGTTTGGCAATTGTTGCGCAAAAAAGGCTTGGGTCAACCCCAAAGTAATTAGCCACGCGGACAAGAATAATTTCTTCATTTTCAAAAA
>CANGVU010000249.1 GCA_947457325.1 Flavobacteriales bacterium
AAGGAGAAGATCCTGAATTGAAATCAGAAATTGTGGTGATTAGTGCGCATTATGATCACGTAGGTATCATCAATGGAGAGATACACAATGGAGCGGACGATGATGGATCAGGAACGGTGAGTGTAATGGAAATGGCGCGTGCTTTTGTTCAAGCCAAGAAAGAAGGACATGGAAGCAAGCGGAGCATCTTGTTTTTGCATGTGAGTGGAGAGGAGAAAGGATTGTTGGGCAGTGAGTGGTATTCAGATCACCCAGTATATCCATTGGCCAATACCGTTTGTGATTTGAATGTGGATATGGTTGGAAGAAAAGATGCAGACCATCAAGACGGGAAGTACGTTTATTTGATAGGGTCTGACAAATTGAGTACTGAACTTCATCAGATTTCTGAGGAAGCAAACAAGAAATACACACAGTTGCAATTGGATTATACCTACAATGACCCCAATGATCCCAATCAATTTTATTACCGTTCTGACCACTATAACTTCGCGAAGCACAATATACCGGTGATATTTTACTTCAGTGGAGTGCATGAAGATTACCACAAACCGGGAGATGACCCAGAAAAAATCATGTATGATAAAATGGCTGAAATAGGAAAGTTGGTTTTTCATACCGCTTGGGAAGTAGCCAACAGACCAGAAAAGTTGAAGGTGGATGTGGCCAATGATTTCAAAGAAAAATAAATAATAAGAGACAATAAATAATTAATAAGATGCAAGAAATATTAAAGACCTTAGGGTTATCAGCAGTGAATGACGGAACTTCTACAGGATTGAAGTTTATGGGATCAGGTGAAGTGATTTCATCCTATTCACCAGTGGATGGAAAGCACATCGCAGATGTGAAGTCAACGACAAAAGAAGAGTATGAACAAGTGATTTTAACGGCTCAAAAAGCTTATCAGGATTGGCGTTTGATGCCAGCACCTAAGCGTGGTGAAATTGTTCGTCAGTTTGGAGAAAAATTGCGTGCAAAGAAAGATGCATTGGGCAGATTGGTGAGTTATGAAATGGGGAAATCCTTGCAAGAAGGATGGGGAGAGGTACAGGAGATGATTGATATCTGCGATTTTGCAGTAGGATTAAGTCGTCAGTTGTATGGATTAACGATGCACAGTGAGCGTCCAGGGCATAGAATGTATGAGCAATGGCATCCACTGGGAGTAGTAGGAATTATTTCTGCGTTCAACTTCCCTGTTGCTGTTTGGAGTTGGAATTCAGCATTAGCTTGGATTTGTGGAGATACTTGTGTTTGGAAGGCATCAGAGAAAGCGCCATTGTGTGCGGTGGCTTGTCAGAATATATGGAATGAAGTTGCTAAAGAAAACAACTTGCCAGAAGGAATTTCTTGCATCATTACAGGAAAAGTTCAGGAAGGAGAGTGGTTGGTGAACGATACACGTGTTCCTTTGATTTCAGCTACGGGATCTACCCGCATGGGAAGAATCGTAGGTGCTAAAGTAGCTGAGCGTTTCGGAAAAAGTTTATTGGAATTGGGTGGAAACAACGCCATTATTGTTACAGACAGTGCAGATTTAAAAATGTGCATTCCAGCGATGGTATTTGGTGCAGTAGGAACAGCGGGACAACGTTGTACCACGACACGTCGTTTGATAATCCATGAGAGCCTATACGCAGCAACCAAAGAGAGTTTGGTCAAAGCATACGGACAATTGCGCATTGGTGATCCATTGGATGCCAACAACCACGTGGGTCCGCTTATCGATAAGG
Source organism: Flavobacteriales bacterium (assembly GCA_947457325.1). Lineage (GTDB taxonomy): Bacteria > Bacteroidota > Bacteroidia > Flavobacteriales_D > Sanyastnellaceae > CAMCTV01. The sequence goes on from CANGVU010000249.1 coordinate 1,737, forward strand.
ATGCAGTGAACAATTACTTGAACGCCATTGAGCAAGCCAAGGCACAAGGTGGAAAAGTATTGGTAGAAGGAGGTGTTTTAGAAGGAGAGCAATACACTTCTGGATGTTATGTAAAGCCTTGCATTATTGAGGCCAGTAACGATATGGCCATTGTTCAGCACGAGACCTTTGCGCCCATTTTGTATGTGATGTCTTACAAGACTTTGGATGAGGCTATTGCGATGCAAAACGGAGTAGTGCAAGGGTTGAGTTCGTCTATCATGACTTTGAACATGAGAGAAGCAGAGCGTTTCTTGAGTTGCGAAGGATCTGATTGTGGAATTGCCAATGTCAACATTGGAACCAGTGGAGCAGAGATAGGTGGTGCGTTTGGTGGAGAGAAAGAGACGGGCGGAGGACGTGAGAGTGGATCAGATGCTTGGAGAAATTATATGCGTCGTCAGACCAATACCATCAACTATTCCACATCATTGCCATTGGCGCAAGGAATTAAATTTGACATCTAATGAAACCAAAAATTTTCCTCCTTCTATCTTTTATGATTTCAGTAATGACTCAAGCGCAGACAGAAGCGTGGAAAATGAAGTTTCATTTGAACGATTCGGTAGATGCAGTTTTTGATGTGTTGGTAGAACATGGGGAAAGCACCATGGGCATGACCATTGAAAACGGCGGAGAATCGATTTATTTGCACAGCATAGAAGGCCAGGAATATCCTGGCTTTCTTTTTCCTTATTTCGATACCAAGATTGAGTGGAAACCATCGGATAAAGGAGATATGGCCTGGAAAGGGTGGTTCATTAAGAAGGGTGGTAAGCCAGTTTATTTTGACGCACAAAGACAACCCTATGTGAGTGCGGAGGATGAACCCATGCCTAATCAATTGAGGCAAGATTTGGTCATCGAAAAGCGACAGAAGGTGGTGTTTGAGCCAGGCACTCCTGACGCTTACAACGCCATTGGTTTATTTGATTTGTATTCCAACGGAATGTGCACAGGAACGTTTTTAACAGAGACAGGGGATTATCGATTTTTAAAGGGTACATGGGATTTTCATCACATTCAAATGCAATGTTTGGACGGTGCGCATTTGTTTTGTTTTACAGCGGAAATAGCCCATGAATACGGGAGTTTTATAAATGGAAGATTTTACAGTGGCAATACCTATTCAGAAAAATGGGAAGGAGAAGATGATCAAACTTTTGAATTGCGCCCCGCAGAGGAATTGGTCAAGCTAAGAGCGGGAAGAGAAGGGGAAGTGTTTGCATTTAGCGCAATGGATTTGCAAGGCAATATGAGAACCTTTGGCGCAGAAGACTGGAAAGGACATTTGAGCATCATCCAATTGATGGCCACTTGGTGTCCCAATTGCACGGATGAGGGAAAGGTGATGTCTGCCATGCACAAGAAATATGGGGCAAAGGGGTTGCAGATTATTCCCGTTGCTTTTGAAAGATCGGATGATATTGTCGAGAATAAAAAAGTCATACAAAAGCAAATGGCGCAATTGAATTGCGGTTATGAGGCCTATGTGGGAAGAGCAGAGGGAAAAGGTAAGGAAAGGGCGCAGAATGTGTTTCCGCAGTTGGAAAAGGTGATGGCCTTTCCTACGATGAGTGTGGTGAATTCAGAAGGGAAGGTGATTCATGTGCATACCGGATTCAATGGTCCTGCAACTGGAAAGTACCACACCAAGGAGT
>CANGVU010000250.1 GCA_947457325.1 Flavobacteriales bacterium
GTGGGTATAATTTCCAACTTTCCTGGTCTTCCCTGCTCATGGTAATCCAGAGCATCTTTCTTCTTGATGGCTTCCATTCTAATTTTTTTCGATTGACAAAGGTAACTGCGGAAATAGAATGAGCGCGGTTTGTTGGATAACATCTTCCACAGACTCAAACTTCCATTGCAGTTGTTTCACTATTTTTTCATTACTAAATCGCTTGATTTGCGCAGTGTTTCGGATGGTTTCTGCGGTTACCATGGCCTTCTTGCCCGACAATTTTTCTCTCAAGGCATCCACCCAATAAAGGAGTGTCAACATCCATTGGGTAAGCGGCTTCTGCGGAATCCTTGTTTTCATCGACTTTGCCATGGATGCAAATGCCCATTCCATCGTTTGATTCTCTGCCACCAAAATATACCGCTCTCCCCAACATTGCTTTTCAACCAAACCCAACATGATTTTCGCTACATCATTCACCCCAATCCAACCCGTTCCTCCGAGCGGATAATAGTTGTAACCACGGGCTACTGTTCCAAACAATTGACCTGAACTTTGCTGCAAGGCCACTTCACCAATGATCACCCCAGGGTTGACAATAACAGCTTGAAGTCCTTCTTCTATTCCACGCCAAACCTCCATTTCACCCAAGAATTTGGTCCTTGAATACTCCGTGTGTGACTTGGATGGTTGCCAAAAACATTGCTCGTCAATGGGGGCATTTTCTACAGATTTGCCTAGAGCAGCAATTGAACTTACGTGACAAAAGGCAACGTCAAATTCCAATGCCCAATCAACCCATTCTGCTGTCTGATGCACATTTACTTCCATCATCATAGCGTGATCTTTGGCATGATAACTCACAACAGCCGCACAATGATAAATCGTTTTGTAAGCATCAAAATGAGATTGATTCCAAAACGATTCTGTTGTCATCCAATGCAACTGATTGGATTGCCAATTGACACCTTTGCTTCGCAACCATTTCTCCGTTTCCTCAGGCTTCCTGCTGTGGTACAATGCAGTCACCGCTTCTCCTTTTTGTAAAAGATACTTTAAGACGTGTGAGCCTACCAATCCCGTTGCACCTGTGATCAATTGCATGGCGCTAAGTTAAACCACATTCGCATTAACTTCGCCACGTTTGAAAACCAACGCCCACATAGAGAATATCCTCAAAACGCTGCCGGACAAACCCGGCGTGTACCAATACTATGACGAACAAGGGCAATTGCTTTACATAGGAAAGGCCAAGGTGCTCAAAAACCGTGTGAGCAGTTATTTCAGCAAAATCAAATTTGAAAATGCCAAGACTTTTCAATTGGTCAAACGCATTGCAGATATCAAATTCATTGTGGTAGCAACAGAGTCCGATGCGCTTTTGTTGGAAAACTCATTGATAAAAAAATTCAAACCCAAATACAACATTGCTTTAAAGGATGACAGAACCTATCCCAGTATTGTTATCAAAAATGAAAAGTTTCCAAGGGTATTTGCCACACGTAAGATTTTAAAAGACGGGTCAACCTACCTGGGACCATTTACCAGTGTCAAAGCGATGCACCAAGTTTTAGAGTTGGCCAAAACCCTATATCCCATTCGAACCTGCAATTTGCCCCTTTCACAAGACAATATTGAAAAAGGCAAATTCAGGGTTTGTTTAGAATACCACATCGGCAATTGCCTGGGCCCTTGTGATGCCCGTCAGTCAGAGGATGAGTACGACCAACACATCTTTCAAATCAAACGCATCATCCGCGGATACTATGGAGATGTGCTTCGCGATTTAAAACAAGAAATGTTGCAAAAAGCTACCGCATTGGAGTTTGAAGCTGCGCAAAAAGTCAAAGAAAAAATAGATGCGCTGGAAAGTTTTCAAACCAAAAATACCATTGTCCATCCATCCATATCGCACATTGATGTATTTACAATGGTCTCAGATGACAACAGCTCTTTTGTCAATTACCTTCAAATCATGAATGGCACCATTGCCATAGGATACAACATGGAATTGAAAAAAAGAATGGATGAAACCGACGAGGAAGTGCTGACTTTTGCCGTCACCCATATCAGAGACAAATTCAAATCCAAATCCTTTGAAGTACTGGTTCCTTTTGACATCGAATGGCCTTGGGAAAAAGTTAAGCTTACCGTTCCGTTGCGCGGAGACAAAAAAAAACTGTTGGAATTGTCGGAGCGAAATGCCAAGCAAAGCTTGTTGCAGTCGCACAAACAAATAGAGCTGACAGATCCCGCCCGACATACAGAACGGATTTTGTCCACTTTACAAAAAGATCTTCACCTCAAAGATTTGCCCCGCCACATTGAATGTTTTGACAATTCAAACATTCAAGGAACCAATCCTGTCAGTGCCTGCGTGGTATTCAAAGAAGCCAAGGCAAGCAAAAAAGATTACCGAATTTTCAATGTCAAAACGGTTCAAGGCCCAGACGATTTTGCCACCATGCGCGAGGCCATTTTCAGAAGGTACCATCGGGTAATGGAGGAAAATGAACCCATGCCGCAACTGATTATTATTGATGGTGGCAAGGGACAACTGAGCGCGGCCATGGAAAGCCTAGCCACACTCAAACTCGTGGGAAAGGTTGCTGTGATTGGGATTGCTAAAAAACTCGAGGAGATTTATTTTCCGGGTGATTCAGATCCCCTTTATTTGGACAAGCGCTCTGAATCTTTAAAACTCATTCAACAACTGCGCGATGAGGCGCATCGTTTTGGTTTGTCTAAACACCGCAACAGAAGAAGCAAAGAAGCGTTGCAAACAGAATTGACCCAAATTCCAGGACTGGGAATCAAGAGTGCCCAAAAACTTTTGATTCAATTTGGCAGTGTTGACAATATCAGAGCTCAGAGTGTTGAATCGCTAACCAGTTGCGTTTCCGCTCCAGTAGCCAAAAAGATACATGGATACTTCCATGCATTTGACCCTGAAATCCAGGTTGAGAAATGAGCAAACCATTGTTAAAACAAGGTGAACTCCATCGATAAGCGCAATGTCAGCGTTTTATCTTTGCAAGAATGGAAAAATTTAGCCCTGAGCAAACCAAGAAATACAATAAGCGACTCATTTGGATTGGCGCAAGTCCAGTGTTGTTGGTTCTTCTCATTCTGCTCATCACCTTATTGAGCGGACTTCCCAATGTAGAAACTTTGGCCAACCCCAAGGTTAGCTTGGCCTCATCCATTTACTCCACTGATGGAAAAATGATTGGATCTTATTTCAAAGAAAACCGTGCAGATATAAAATTCAATGAAATTCCAAAACATGTCGTGGATGCATTGGTGGCCACGGAAGATGAAAGATTCTACCAGCACAGCGGTGTAGATTATTTGGGATTATTCAGAGCCATGTTCAGCCTGGGACAAGACGGCGGAGGGTCCACCATCACGCAACAATTGGCCA
>CANGVU010000251.1 GCA_947457325.1 Flavobacteriales bacterium
AATCTTACAATTAGATGCGCATTTCCCAATTAACAACGCTCGTAAAATTGTTGATTGAAGTGAAATATCTTTTGAAAGCGGGTTGACGGATTGATTTCCATCCAGCTTACCGACCAAGTGTTTAAGGAATTATTTTTTACCAGTAGTTGATACCTCTTATTGTCAGAAAATACAGTTTTCACCACTTTTCGTCAATAACTGCCTTATTGACGATTAAACGCAAATCAATTTTTTGAAGAGAATTTGTGCTATGGCCATTGCACCACTTACAATTTTGGCGGTCTATTTTACTGATCCTGCTCAAAAAACAGGTGTAACAAAAAAATGTCTGTTTTTCAATAACTTAAATCTCTTATTGACAAAAAATGCAATCTCAGATGATTTTTGTCAATAAGCAATCTATATTTTTGATATTCAATTGTTTATATAACTTATGGTTGCACGAGAAGATTACCTGCAAAAACTTAGATTACTTAAAGATCAAAATCTCATTAAGGTGATTACAGGCATTCGAAGATCTGGAAAATCTTCGTTGTTGCAAGCCTTTTGTCTTGAATTGAAAAACAACGGAATACCTGATTCAAACATTCAGTTTTTCAATTTTGAAGAAAGAGAAAACATTCATCTGAATCATTGGTCAAAGCTTTACGATGAGATTATTCAAAAGACTACTGAAACTGAAAAAAATTACATTTTTCTCGATGAAATTCAGTTGATCACTGACTTTGAAAAATTAGTCAATGCACTTTTCACCAAAAAAAATATCGATCTGTATGTGACAGGGTCGAATGCCTATTTACTCTCCAGTGAATTGGCTACTTTACTTTCTGGAAGATACATTGCCATAAATATTCATCCGTTCTCTTTTAAAGAATATACACAAGCATTTCCTGAAGATGGAAACACAGACAGGCTGTTCAGAAAATACATGAATTCAAGTTCATTTCCTGAAGCCATTACCTTGTCCAAAATCGATGAATATCTTGTGAATGACTATCTGCAAACGATATACAACACTGTTGTCATAAAAGACATTGCCACGCGATATAAACTAAGAAATCTCCACAACCTTAAAAGATTAATAGATTTCGTTTTTGAACATGTTGGTTCTTATCTCTCGCCGGGAAACATTGCAGAGGAGTTAAGCAAAGGGAACAAAACCATTTCTCACAATACGATAACGAAATATCTTGACTTCCTCGTTAAATCATACATCCTTTATCCGGCGGCGCGATTCGATATAAAAGGAAAAGAACTGCTCAAAACCAATGAAAAATATTACCTCATCGATCTTGGGTTAAAGAATATTACTATCACCAATAAAATTGACGGAAATCTCGGGCACAAATTAGAAAACGTGATATACTTTGAGTTACTGCGGAGAGGGGGTAAAGTTTATGTGGGTAAAAACAACGAAAAGGAAATTGATTTCATTGTTCAAAAAGCCAATAATGAATATGAGTATTACCAAGTTGCCTATACTGTGAGTGACGAGAAAACGCTCGCCCGTGAACTTGCTGCGTTTGAAAACATCCGCGATGGCTATCCGAAATATCTTTTAACCATGGACTTTGACACAACGAATATTAACGGCATTAAAAAAATAAATGTCATTGATTGGTTGCTCAGTTGATGTCAACAATAGTTACCGATAGACTTCACTTATACTGACATCTATTTTTACCCTTGTGTGTCGTGTTCCGTGAAACTCATGTGGTTAAAAAAGGAAGTGGATATTGTTACTGAAAGAAGCTTGTCCAATCCTTGTTTTGTTGAAAAAGTCAACTAGCCCAAAGTGTTGATCTGTGACGGCGGCTAATCCTTCAAACAACGAATACTCATTCCCGCCCGCTTGAGAAATTGTGAACGAAAAATTATGGTGTCGTCAAACTTCAACGCGTGATACCAGGTAAAATTGGGGTCTGGCTCATAGGGTGTTGTTGTCCAAAAATAACCATAACTCAAAAGATGGTTATATGTGCCGTTAACCAATCTATAACCCCCTGGTAAACCCGTGAACCCACTTATGTTGGTTCCTCCTAAATTTGGTGAAGTCCAACCTGTAGTTGACTTCATCTTTCCTCCTGCATCAAATATTCCTCCTAAATAATTTTCCAAGACAAACCATTCTGATTCAGACGGCACATGCCATCCCGTTGGACAAACACCTCTGCTGTCCGTCATTGCATACCAATTGTACAACTTGCCATAAGTGGTGTTATTGGCCGCTTGGTCTGAATAAATGGAGTACGCTCCCGTGGTTGTATTTTGCCATTGGGTATTGGTCAACCCTGTTGATATTGGATTTCCGTTGCGGTATTTACTTACAGCCAAATTCTTCTGCATCCACTCTTGCCCATTGATGACAATACTTGGATAAAAATTGCCATCCACATCTGTCACCCCATTTCCGATATAGTACAACCCGTGGATGAGTGCATTACCCGCGCATTGGCACTGAGCATTCACCAAATCATTGAAGGTGTTGGCATTTCCATCATCACAAGCATTGCCCAAAATGAGACAACTGCCATTGTCTAATGTCGCTGATGGATTAAAATTACAGGCCAGGCTATTGATACATCCCGGTATAGCATTCGCCGCGCTCACCCCTGGAACAATGCTCACCTGATCTCCAATATACAAACTATCCCCCGTTACACTCACTCGTACTGGCACCTCCTCCGCATACAACGCATACGGCACGCTCATCATCTGCTGTGTACCCAAATCCACAACCCCATTGCCCGCATTCATCAGCACGTGCAAGAACTTGCTTCCAGTGCCCCATTGGATTCCGTCAAACGTTCCCGTCACTGTTGTTCCTCCACCCATGCTCAAACTCACTAAACCTTGCTCATTGGTGTTAGTGGCGTGCGTCTCTTCATAGACCACCGTTCCCGTGGCGCTGTTATCATGAATCTTAAACGTGATGGACACCGCTGCATTGGCAATGGTGCTGCCGTCTATGTTGCGGACAACGGCTTGGTAAGGGATACGCTGTGGTGCTTGGGCCCATATACCAAAGCTCAAGGCGCAAAACAATAATATCAAAGGGTTTTTCATGAATCAAATATAAAAAATTCTCTGTTAATCAACTCAATATTAAATTTTTACCTGAACATCACCCCTATATGAATCACAGATTAATCAAATCAATCGCCAATCATTTTTATTGCTTTCCTTCGTTTTTCTATCTTCGAATCATGATCAACTGGAACACCCCCAACCCACCCGCTGCGCCCTTTATCGCATCCATCTTCAATTACTATCTCTCAGAAAATTTAGAGGGCTATGCGGAGTACGACGAAAAAACTTTGGAACTGGTCAAAACCATTCCCGGCTACTTGGGTTATGAAAGCATGAAACATGAGGGTCGCGGTACTTTTATCAGCT
>CANGVU010000252.1 GCA_947457325.1 Flavobacteriales bacterium
GATTTATCCGGTGGATTTTTTATTTGTTATTGGAAATTTTTATTGGAACCATTGGTATCTGGAATGGATGTTTTTCTTCGTTGGAAACGTCATGCTTTTGTTTCAAGTGGCATGTGATTTTCATTCCTATAAAGGAAAGGGCATAGCTGTTTTGAATTGGTTGGGTATGGAGTCCATGGGTATTTATCTGTGGCATTATGCCTGCACGATGCTAATCAGATATTGGGTGGGTATAGAAGATTTATTTATCTATTATTTGTGGAACGCGTTGGGCTTGGGCCTTACTTTTTTCTTGTTGTACGTTATTACAAAGAATAGAGTGTTGCATCAATATTTTATGGGGGTAGTAGCCAAGTAATGAATCTATTACAGGACATAGTGTACTTAAAAGGTGTAGGTCCTGCACGGGCTAAGGTGCTCAATGAAGAATTTGGGGTCTATACGTGGCGTGATTTGCTGTTTCACTATCCTTTTCGGTATATCGACAAATCCCAAATTACATCAGTGTCACAAATCAAGACTGAACATGAGCCTGTTCAGTTGTTGTTGGAATGTGTGTCATGGCAAGAGCTTGGTGTGGGGCGTGCAAAGCGATTGGCTGCACGTTTTAGAGATGCCAGTGGGGATATTGAATTGGTTTGGTTCAAAGGTGCGCAATACATTGTCAAGAGTTTGCAAATCGGACAACACTACTTGGTGTATGGCAAGCCCACGCTATTTTCTGGTAAGTACAATATTGCCCATCCTGAATTAGAGTGGGTAGAGAAGTCAAGGATGATGTCTGGAAGCAGCATGAAGCCTGTTTACCGCTCAACTGAGAAGGCAGCAAAGAAAGGATTGAATAGCAATGGGATTGCTCAATTGACGCGTCAAATGATTGCAGAAATGCCAGCCAATGTGATTCCAGAGAATCTGCCAGTTTCCATTCTAACCAAGTACAAATTGATGGATAGAGATAAGGCCATCAGAGAGCTGCATTTTCCCACTGACGCTAAGACATTGGAATGGGCAGTGAGAAGGTTGAAATTTGAGGAATTGTTTTATTTGCAGATAAAAGTTGCTGCGCAAAAACTGGCATTGACCAAGGATGAGCGCGGCGTCGTTTTTGAAAAGGTGGGGCATTACTTTCATACCTTTTACGAAGAGCATCTTCCATTTGAATTGACAGGTGCTCAGAAGCGGGTATTGAAGGAGATTAGGCAGGATGTGGGTAAAGGATTTCACATGAACCGCTTGATACAAGGGGATGTTGGAAGTGGGAAAACCATTGTGGCCATTTTGAGTATGTTGTTGGCCGTGGATAACGGATTCCAGTCTTGCTTAATGGCGCCTACAGAAATATTGACATTGCAGCATTACAAGGCGATGTGCGAACTGTTGGAACCCCTGAATTTAAAAGTGGAATTGCTCACAGGGTCAACCCGCGCCGCAGAGCGACGAAGAATCCATGCAGGATTGTTGGATGGGTCAATTTCCATGTTGGTGGGCACACATGCACTCATTGAGCCTGTTGTACAATTCAACAACTTAGGATTGGTTATTATTGATGAGCAACATCGATTTGGTGTTGCGCAGCGTGCAAGACTTTGGGAGAAAGCCAAGATCCCGCCTCACATATTGGTGATGACAGCGACACCCATTCCCAGAACATTGGCCATGACCGTGTATGGCGATTTAGATGTGAGCGTCATTGATGAATTGCCACCTGGCAGAAAGCCGATTCAAACAGTTTGGAGAACGGATGCTAGACGTTTGGAAATAGATGGTTTTTTGGAAAAGGAAATCAAAAAGGGAAGGCAAGTGTACATCGTATACCCCTTGATCGATGAAAGTGAGGCCTTGGATTTTAAGAATCTGATGGAGGGATATGAGAGTGTAGTGCGCAGATTTCCACGGCCTCAGTATCAAATCAGCATCGTGCACGGCAGAGCAAAAGCCGAAGATCGTGATTTTGAAATGAATTTATTTTTAAAGGGCAATACTCACATCATGGTTGCCACAACGGTGATTGAAGTAGGGGTGAATGTTCCCAACGCGAGTGTGATGGTCATTGAAAGTGCTGAGCGTTTTGGATTGTCTCAATTGCACCAGTTGCGAGGTAGAGTAGGCCGAGGTGCTGATCAAAGCTATTGTATTTTGGTTACTGGCGATAAGTTGTCTCAAGAGTCAAAGCTGAGAATGGAAACCATGTGCCAGACCAACGATGGTTTTGAAATTGCGGAAGTAGATTTACAATTGAGAGGTCCTGGTGATATTTCGGGAACGCAGCAGAGTGGTGTATTGCAGCTTAAAATAGCCGACATCGTAAAGGATCAGTCCATTTTGTTGGCCGCTCGTGAGTCCGCCATGGAATTGGTAGAGACCGATCCAAGTTTTGGTCAGCTGGATAATTTTTGTATTAAAAAACAATTAGATGAGAACAATACGCTACAGTCCAACTGGTCAAAGATTTCATAATTTACTCTCCTTTATTTTTCTCATTGTCCCATTCACCTTCTTGGGTCAATCGGGTTGCACGGACATGCAGGCCAATAATTTTGATCCGCTCGCTGTGTTCAATGATGGTTCGTGCATGTATGCTACAACAATCTCTCAGCCTGATATTTCAATTCCTTTGAATGCAATGGTGAGTGAAACTTCAGGGCTGTTTTTTTGGGAGAATCAACTTTGGACACACAACGATGATACAGATGGTCACTTTTACGCCATTGATACTTTGACCGGTGAAATCTTGGATACAATCGATTGGTCCGCTTTGTCCAATACTGATTGGGAGGAAGTTCAGTGCAATGAAAATTTTGTCGTTATAGGAGACATAGGAAACAACATGGGCAACAGAACAGACTTAAAGTTTTTTGTAATTCCATACAATGCATTTGGTTCTGGTGATTTGTCAACGGTGGATACCATTGCCTTTTCCTACGAAGATCAGACCAATTGGACCCCTAATTTGAACAACAATGACTTTGATGCAGAGGCTTTTTTACTAACTCCTGACAGCATATTCATCTTTTCCAAATGCTGGAGTTCTCTGCATACCAAAAGATATGCGCTGCCGCTCCAAAGCGGAGTTCATGTGGCCCTGAAGCGAGAAGAGTTTGATGCACAAGGTCTCATCACGGGTGCTGCTTGGGATGAGGATGATCAAAAAGTTTTGCTTTGCGGATATAACAATATTTTGATGCCTTTTGCTTTCCTGCTTTTTGATTATTCCAATGAGAATTTTTTCAATGGCAATAAACGAAAAATCATTTTGGGATTGGGATTGCACCAAGTGGAGGCTGTGGCATCCAATGGTAGTGGTAGGTTTATCTTCACGAATGAAATGTACAATGGACCGGTTGTTATTTCTGCAGCTTTGCACATGGGGTGGTCAATCGATTCATGGGTCA
>CANGVU010000253.1 GCA_947457325.1 Flavobacteriales bacterium
AACTCTCCAGCTTGAGGATTCATCCGTTCCAACTTTCCCAACTCCTTGAAAAAAACTTTGGCCACAGCCTCTGGCCATTTTTTATCAGCGGCCCTAGCCCGTTTTTCTTCTATTTCTTCCTTCAACGGGTTGGCACCCAACTCCTCTTGAATTTGGCGCATTTGCTGTTGTAAAAAATACTCCCGCTGCTGTTTGGAGATATCAGTATGAACTTTCTTGTGAATCTCATTCTTCATCTCCAACATTTGGATCTCCTTGGACAAATGTTCCATTACCATCTGCGCTCTTTCTCTCAAATCCGCCACGGCCAATAGCGCTTGTTTTTGCTCCACATTGGCCTTCATATTGGAAGATATGAAATTGGTTAAAAAACTTAGCCCGCCAATATTCTTGATGGCCACGGAAGCTTCCGTTGGAATCTCCGGTGAAAATTGAATCACCTTGAGCGCTTGCTCTTTGATAGACTCAAACAAAGCCTGTTGTTCCTTAGAAGCATCATCTTTGTTTACTTCCGGGAACTCCTGCACTTGCGCTTTGAAATAAGGATCCATGGCAACCATCCCTTGAATTTCAAAACGCTTCTTTCCTTGCAAAATGACCGTGGTATTTCCATCGGGCATTTTCAACATTTTGATAATGGTGGCCTGCGTACCTATTCTATAAAGGTCATCAAAACCTGGCTCATCAATGTCCGGATTAATTTGCGCAACAACACCAATTGTCTTTTTTCCCTTGTTGGCATCTTGAATCAAGCGAATGCTCTTGTCTCTGCCCACCGTGATGGGTATAACAACACCTGGAAAAAGAACAGTATTTCGCAATGGCAAAATGGGAAGTACCGCTGGGGTTTCTTCCTTGTCCATAGCATCTTCATCCTCAGCGGTGATCAATGGGATATACTCATGATCTGCCATGTCTTCTGGTAATAAATTAAAAAATGATTCTTCCATACCCACAATTTTCTTTTGGCCCAATGTCAACAGCAATGCCAATATTGACCTACTGCCTTTGTGGCCCACTTTTACTTTTTATAACCAAATTGACGATGTATCTCTGACAAAACATGCCATTCCCTGTCAGACAATTCCAAACCTCTTCGTTTTTTTACGGCACGAATGGTTTCAATGCCCTTTTCAAAATCATAGGGTTCTATACTTTCCGCCCCTCCCCATGAGAAGGAAGGGATGTGTTTGTTTGGAAATCCTCCGCCAAAAATATTGGCAGCAATGCCAACAACAGTTCCTGTATTGAACATGGTGTTGATACCGCATTTGCTATGATCTCCCATCACGATGCCACAAAATGTCAAACCTGTATTTTCTTCTTTTCCTGTGGCATATGAATATTGCTTCACCAAACTATAGTTGTTCTTCAAGTTGGAGCAATTGCTATCCGCACCAAAATTGCACCATTCACCTACCACCGCGTTTCCAAGAAATCCATCATGCGCTTTATTGCTGTAACCCAAAAACAACACATTGGAAACCTCACCACCTACTTTGCATTCAGGGCCAATAGCCGATGGCCCATATACTTTGGTTCCCATTTTCAAAGTTGCCTTTTTGCCAAGGTAAAAAGGTCCTCTCACCATACTGCCCTCCATCACTTCGGCATGTTCATCAATAATGATAGGACCTTCTGCACAATTTAAAATTGAACCCGGCTGAATCTTAGCATTCTTAGCAATCATCAACTGGGATGAATCGCCAATGATGGTAACGCCGGCAGGTAGGTCGTGGTGAAAATCATTGGCGTTCAAATTGTCGCAGTCACCAACTATAATTTCTCCTAGCAATGAAAAGAGATCCGAAAGTTGTTTCAATTTAACAAATGGAACCATGCATTGTACAACCTCGTTGGCTTCATTCAAATTCGAATGAAAAGCCAGAAGTTCATTCCCTTGAAACAAAGATTGGCCAGGAAGTAGTTGTTTGATGCTCATCACCAAGTCCTGATTGGGGACAATATTGCCCAAAACCCAAAGCCCTGAACGATCTGCGCTCAACCCCAAATATTCACGATCACTTTGCAAAGCAACCTCTTCAAAGAATTGGTTCCATTTTTCTTGTATGGTTTGCTTACCCCAGCGGATTTCAGCCACATGACGGGTCATGGCTATGGGAAATAAATCAGCGATCGCGTTGTTCTCAAACAAAGTTATTTTCATTCTACTTCCGAGGAAAAGATTTTGTTTTTACTTTTCTGTTGCAAAATAAGCAAGGAATTGAACAAATCAGGAGATTGAGTGGTTTATGAGAGAAAATAACGTTGTGAGAGAACAGGTTTTTACCATCAAAGAATTGGAGAGTTTTACTGGAATAAAAGCTCACACCATCAGAATCTGGGAACAGCGGTATAATTTGCTGAATCCGGACCGCACCGATACCAACATCAGAAGGTATACGGACAATGACTTAAAAAGGCTTCTCAATATCGCGCTCCTCATTGGACTGGGCCATAAGATATCCAATATCGCCAAAATGTCTGAGCAGGAAGTAAGAGATGTCATACTAAAAGCCAACGACAAGGACAACGGACCGGAAAACCACCATCAACATGTACTGAAAATTGCCATGTTGAATTATGATGAAAATCTATTCAGCAGTGTTGTTGACAGTTATATAGAGGCCAAGGGATTGTCGGCAACCTTTGTAGAGGTTATCCTTCCATTCCTTCATGAAATAGGAGTAATGTGGCAGGCAGATGCCATCTGCCCTGCACAAGAGCACTTCATATCTTGTCTTATTCGACAAAAATTATTTCATCAAATTGAGAATTTAAAGGGATCTCCAGTAACCAAGGAAAGATGCTTGGTTTTGTACCTTCCAGAGTTGGAAATCCATGAAATATCATTGATCATGATTCAGCACATCTTCAAGTCCAATGGTTACAAAACCATTTTCTTGGGACAAAGTGTGCCACTAGAAGACTTGATTCAAGTGCATCAGCGTTTAGGTGAAGTTGATTTCAGTTCAGTACTTACAACCAAGCCACTCCCCTTATTAATGCCTGATTATTTGAAGAAAATATCCAAGCATTTTACGGACAGCGGATGCCACTTTCATTTTACAGGAGTGCTCACCAAAGGAATGAAATCGCCCGATTTCCAATTGGTATCCTTTTATCCTGGCGTTGAGCAGCTCATTGACAATTTTGTTTCTTAACACATTGTTACAGGAAATAAAAAAGGGGCAATAGCCCCTTTTTTCGTATTCAATATCTAACAATTACTTGCCCAACTCTTTGATCAACATGGCATTGATTTTCTCCAACTGTTCATTGGCCAAAATACTATCTACCAAAATTCTTCCACTGTGCTCATCAACGATAACTTTCTTGCGCGCAGCAACGTCCATTTGCTTTTGTGGTGGGAT
>CANGVU010000254.1 GCA_947457325.1 Flavobacteriales bacterium
CGCCAAGTTGTTTTTTTGTACAACCAAGCATAACCAACGAAAAAGAAGGTAAAGAAAAACAGAAAAAAGGAAGAGTTAAAAACCAATGGTGCATCTGCTTGATACAACAGTTGATCTGCAATCAATTCCAATATTTGCTTCTGTTCGGCCATTCTTCGCTTTATTGTGGCAAATGGTTGTCAATGGCATTGCGCATTCCCTCTCCCAAAATGCGGTAACCTTTGGGCGAAAAATGAACACGTTTCTTATCCGTCATGCCCAGCTGCGCCCAATTTTTCATGCTATCTTCACCTCCCATGTATGCGTATAAATCATAAATGGGAATGTCTAAACGTAAACCGATATCCATGATTACTGCTCTTACCCGAGGAACCAATGGGTTTGGGATGAAATATGATTTCTTGTTCTTGTATTGAACTTTACTAACTGCAGGCGGTGTTGTGAGAACAATAACTGGCTGTGATTCAATACTGCTGATCATTTGAATCAAATTCAAGCTTTGATCAAAAAAGGTAGTGTCATCAAAATCACCAAATTGAAAAGCTTCATTGGTACCCAATGAAATGACAACCACATCGGGTTGCAATTTTTCCAATTGATTTCGGAACTCCATGCTTTCGGAGTAATGTTGATAGGTAGCACCATTGACACCAATGGCAGAAACAATGGCCCCAGGATCACCATTGCTTACTTTCACACCGTATAGGGTAGAGGAAGTTTGAAACGCAAACTGTTGCTCGTGTAAAAGATCAAAGACATAGGTCGGCCTTTCTAAAATAAAAACACTGTGGCATGCATCTGATAAATGGCGTTGTGGTTTTGCGTATTCACCAAACTCACTCACGATTTGATAACGAAAATTGGAATCCAAAACATTGCCATGGAACAATTCAATTTTTTGGACTTGGTTGTCATAAGAAAGTGAATCAAATTCCCAGGTAATCTTGGCATTGACATCCTTGGTATGAATGGTGTATCCGCTGACACCCACAGGAAATTGCTTTTTGGCGTGAATGATTTTACTTACTTCCCAAATAACATTGGATTTGGTTTGGTAACCATCATGCCCATTGGTTTTGGCTACTTGATATGGAAAAGCCAAACCGTATCCGGCATTGCCATAAACAGAATGAACGGCTTCAGATAGAGGGATGGTCATTCCGCCAGGTTGGATGTGGCTATCACCGAGGTGTAAAATGAAAAGTTCACCGTTGAGTTGTTTTTTAATACTAAAACGATTTTCAAGCTCCGACGTAAAACCATTGAGACTGTCGTTCAGTGAAATGCGCTGACCAAAGGCTGTTATTTCTATACAGATCATGGCCAAAATGAAAAGGCCTGTGGAAAGGTTATTTTTTAGTGTCCAAATAGTATGCATAAGAGTCCTGTAAATATTGGTAAATGTACTGAGCTAGATAATCAGACCCTTTGTGGGTCATGTGTGTGAAATCATTGTTGGCCAATTTGGGAATTGAATCCTGCACCCAGCTGCGCATTGATCCAGGACCACCCATGGCTTCAAATAAACTAAAGTAAGCTACGCCATGTTTTGCGGCTATATTTTCCTGACTGCGCAAAAGATGAAGCACCGTAGGATCGGTATCCCATTTCCCATTCTCTTTGTAAGCTTTATCAGTCATTCCAATGAGAAGGATATCTGAATTTGGAAAACATTTTTTAATATGCTCTATTGAACGGCCCATTGTTATTTCATAATTGCGGTAATCCTCAACGCCATGGCCAATGACATTTAATCCATAGTGAACAATGACAAGCGGTGTTTTGATAACACTATCAACGGCTTGCATCATATCAACGTTCAGCAAACTTAAAGAGTTTCCTGAGTTGCCTCTAAAGCCAAAATTATCGACATAGATACCATCTCCTTTTTCAAAGTTAATTCCATACAATTTGGGTTGACCTTCTTCCACATTCAATGTCATTTTTTTGAAAGGCTCTGAATTAAGATCATACACAAAAGCAGGATTCAAAGTATCCGGCCAATCCAAAGTCTTTTCCTTTTGATCAAAAGTGAAATGTATTTTACCGAATGATTTGGGATGTGCTATCAATTGTGCTTTTTGAAAAGGGTAGGACTTTGCAGCATAGTTGCAACGTGCCCCGGGATTGCCTCCAAATACTTGACCAGTTGGGCCAACAGGAAATGGTTGTTTTTTATGATAACTTAAAAAGTCGGTGACATTCCAAAGTTCATTAAAACCATGATTAATGGTAACTCTGAAACCAGCCACGATTGAGGTAATGGGCATCCAACCAATGCCATTGCCGCCAAATTTCTTCTGAAGTCTAGCGCGTAAACCTTGCGTAAGCAAATCGCCCTCTATCTGAGAATCACCAAAGTAAGCAATGTGGTAGCTGCCACCTCTTTCTTTCAATGTATCCAAATATTGAAAAAAACGATTGAGTTTATTTCCTACTTCTCGTTGTCCTTGAAAGCTATCTTTTTTCTCTTCCTTTTGACTCTTGTATTGCGCTAAAGCATTTTGAATGGATTGCAGAGTTTCGTTTGGTTTTATCTCAGAGAGGTAGTCCAAGCGTTTTAAAATTGGAGATTGCAATGAGAGTTGTGAGATAATCCAAACACCAACAAGCATGGCCAAGAGCATGAATGCCAATTGATGATATCCGGATGATTGCCTAAACATTTACCAACCTGCAATTTACAGGATATTTGAGGTGCGTGTTAAGGATGCATTAAAAAAATATTCTCGGCCAACTGTGGTATAAGGAGTTGGTCTTTTTTGGGATGGTTGGCTTTGACATTTCGATAAACCCTGATGGGATCTTCCATGCTTTCATTGCTTAAATCGTAACAACCGTAATGCATGGGAATCATGCGTTGTGCATTCATCTCATCAAAGGCCTTGATGGCATTGGTGGGACTGATGTGGTTGCTTTCCATGAACCATTCTGGTTGGTAGGCGCCTATACCGATCAGCGCATAATCGATGGACATTCGCTCTCCAAATCGTCGGAAGTGACTGCCGTAGCCGGTATCGCCAGAGAAATAAATGTTTTTGCCTTTGGTTTGAATGATAAAGCCACCCCACAGACGATCATTAAAATCAAAAAGTCCACGCTTGGACCAATGTCGCGCGGGAACAAAAATGATTTTGAATGGAGCTTCCATCAAAACCTGATTCCATCCCGCACAGAGGATATGGTTTTTCTTGAAAACTTTCTTTAACAAGCCATCCATCTTCAATCCAGAATAGACCTTTATTCCGGGGTTCTTTTTCTTCAGTTGTCGGAGTGAATCAAAATCCAAGTGATCACGGTGATCATGGGACAATAGAATAAAATCAATTGAAGGAAGGTCGTTGACGGCAAAGGGAAGTTGACTTTTTCTA
>CANGVU010000255.1 GCA_947457325.1 Flavobacteriales bacterium
AAAATTACCCAAAGAATAAAAGATCCACTTCTTTCCAACGGATTGCATCGGTTGGACAACATGCGGATGATGCGCAACAATCACATCGATATCCTCATGAATGAATGTCAATAATCTTCTTCGTTTGAAAGGGAAAGGAACATCACTGTATTCCTCACCACCATGGTAGTTCAATACAATGTAGTCGCAAAGTGGACGAATGCTCCTCAACTGCTTTCGGAATTCCACCAAATTTACTTTTTCTTCATCTTCATGAATGGCCAGCAACGCAATAGTTAAACCATTTAAACAAATGTATTGGGGCGACCAATCCCAGCAACCCTCGCCATTTACACCCATAGGCATCTCGCCTTGATCTACAATCATTTGATTGGTCTTAGCCGCCTGGTTTGATCCAAGATCGTGAATGTGATTATTGGCCAAATTAAAAACGTTGATATTTCGATTTGTACAATAAGTCAATGCCAAGGATGGCTGAGCAATGGGGTCTCCTTTGGTTCTCACCTGAGACTGTTCAACGCAAGGACCTTCCCAGTTCACAACAGTGGCTGCTGCATTATCGAAAACATGTTGTATTTCGGCAGACCAAATTTCAGCACCTTCTTGAATTTGTATGGCATAATTCCCTGTAAAGGCAACATCGCCAGTGAAAACAATCTTGACGGGATTAAATCCACTTTCTGAAGTCACTTTTGCAACAGAAGCAACACTCGATTTTCTACTCAATCGCCACAACCATGAGGCCATATACAAAGCCGCCAGAGCGCCAATAGCACCAAAACCAGCAACTGCAACTTCAAAACCCAATAAGCTTCCCAAAACCCAGAGGCTCACCCATCTCAATGTTAATACGCTTGTATTGTAATACAAATGTTTCTTCAGTTGATGGTGCACATTGATGAGATGAGACAATGGATTGATCCAATACAAAATAAAAATCCAGGGAGCCAACAAAACAGCGAACAGACCAGCGTCTCTATACTCTTGACCAAAGAAAAACGCAAATAAATCAGGTCCCTTCAACATGAATATGGTAAATGGAAGAATCGCGAATAAACCAAATATGCGCAACCAACGTTTTGTCCAATCATGAACAGATTCAGAATCTGAATCGATTTGACTGGTCTTCACGTTGAAAACTTGCGTTAATGAAGCGCCTATAAAAGCAATAGGAGCCGTTAAGATTTTATGAGCCAGTGTAAAATTCCCCATTAACGCAGCACTTCCAAACCATGGCAAAATAAAAAAAGGCAGTTGCCTTGAAACAGCATTGAAAAGTGAAGACAACATGGAAGGAACGGGGAAATGAGCATATGCCGCAAAAGCCAAATGCATGGGACTTCGTAACAATTGCATTGATTCTATTTGACGTCTCATGTTGAAAAGCAACCAACAATAAGCCCCTGCTTGCCCCATGACCCAGGCAATAACCAAGATACCATTGTAATTGGGGACAACCCAGGCAAATGTTATACTAAAAAACAATGTAAAAAAAGATTGGATCATCCTGGATTTGGCCATGATGGAAAATGCTTGAATTCTATTGTTCCATTGCATGGTTGCCAAAATACCTCCTTCAAAAAACACACTGCATCCCAGCAGCAATACCACTCCGCTAAAATGATACGGAGAAAAATAATCCGGAAAAAACCAAGCCGTTAAGGCCAACACGACAGATGCCAAAGCACCAAGATAAATGGCCCATCGGCGAGCGATGCGCCACAAAGACCAAGCCTCTGAATGGGCTTTTGGTAGGAGAATAGCGGATTCTAAACCGCCACAAGCCCATACGCTAAAGACACCCACAAAAGCACTGAACATTCCCAATGTGGCCCATTGTTCGGGAGCCAACCAAAAGGTAAGAATCGGATAGGATAAAAAGGTCAACAACTGAGCGATTACAGAACCGCTCAGCAATGTGATTATTTTTTTTACCAATGACAATGGAATTACTCCCAGGAATATTCGACCATTTTGGTTTTGTCATCATTGACAAAAACCTTGATTTTCTTTCCCGATTGGGTTCGAAGCGGCTTCAGATCAAACGCTAACTTCTCTGTCAACAACGCCCTGCAGTTGTCACCATTGGCATTGTGTTCCAAGAACAATGGCAACTGAGGAGGCAAGCTCTTAAGTAAGTTACCATTGGAAATCATTTGAAATGTGTGTGTTTTGCATCCCCCGCTGTATTGCACAGCCACATGAAGAGAATCACCTACTACACTCATGTCCACAACGGAAAAAACATCTCCTTTTGCGGGTCCCACGTATGCCTTATCGACAGTTATAAAACCATCATTTCCAGTGAGCATTTCTTGCATCATACCCAAACCGTCTTCTTCTTTCACAATGGGTTGTTTTGTTTTACAACTGTAGATGGTCATTAAAATGAATGATCCTAAAATTACTTTTCTCATGCTGTTGTGGTTTCTAATTGTTTTTGCAAGTTAAACATTTCATCTCTCAAACGAGCAGCATTCATAAAATCCAACTCCTTGGCCGCTACTTCCATTTGTTTCTTGGTGGTTTGAATCAATCCCTGCAATTGGTCTTTGGATAAATACTGATGAACAGGATCTGCAGCCATTGGTGTATTCCAGTCGGTAGGTTCGGTGTATATCTTCTTGGCTGCGGTGCTGATGTGGTCCTTGGTCACTTGACGTGGGACGATGCCATTTTCTTCATTGTAGGCCAATTGTTTAGCCCGTCTTCTGTCCGTCTCCTGCATTGTGGACTTCATGCTGTCAGTTATCTTATCTGCATAAAAGATAACCCTTCCGTTCAAGTTACGCGCAGCGCGACCAGCTGTCTGTGTCAATGAACGATGACTACGTAAAAATCCTTCTTTGTCTGCATCCATGATGGCGACCAATGAAACTTCCGGCAAGTCTAATCCTTCACGCAACAAATTGACACCAATCAATACATCAAACTCCCCTTCTCTAAGGCCTCTCAATATTTCTATCCGATCCAATGTTTGCACTTCGCTGTGTATGTATCTGCACTTAACGTTGATTCTGTCAAAGTATTTTGCCAACTCTTCTGCCATTCTTTTGGTCAAGGTTGTGACCAGAATGCGCTCTCCCTTGTCCACCGTTTTTCTGATTTCCTCCAAAAGATTGTCTACCTGATTTTTGGTGGGACGAATTTCGATGGGAGGATCCAACAAACCCGTTGGACGAACCACTTGATCCACTACAACTCCTTCTGACTTTTCCAATTCATAATTGGCCGGTGTTGCAGATACAAAAATGACTTGATTCTGCATTTCCTCCCATTCATTGAACTTCAGTGGTCTGTTGTCCATGGCTGCGGACAAACGAAAACCATGCTCCACCAAATTTACTTTGCGGCTCCTATCACCACCA
>CANGVU010000256.1 GCA_947457325.1 Flavobacteriales bacterium
AATAAACAAAAAAAAAGCTTGGTTTGAGCATGAATTTATCGTATACTTTTGGCACTTATGATTCAACATTCCATTTCTATTCGGGTTCGCTATGCGGAAACGGATGCCATGAATTTTGTCTATTATGGCAACTATGCAACCTATTTTGAAGTTGCCCGCGTTGAGCTCATACGCAAGTTAGGGTTGAGTTATCGTGCCATTGAAGAAATGGGGGTGTGGATGCCGGTGATTGACTTCCACATTCAATACTTTAAACCGGCTCAATACGATGACGAAGTAACGATTCATGTTAAAGTTTTTACCATGCCTTCTGTCAAAATGATTTTTCATTATGAATCCTTTGTTGATGACGTATGCATCAATCGTGCTGAGACCACATTGGTTTTTGTGGATGCGCAATCCAAAAAACCTCAGCGTTGTCCCGAAATATTACTAGAAAAAATCCAAGAGCACTGGTCTACTGATCCTCAATAATGAGTCGACCGTCATCATCATGAATTACTTCCATTTGAATGGGTGATTGATTCATGATCAAATTCCCTTTGTTTTGAAATACAACATACAAGTATTGCTTTGAATTGGCAAGTATGTCTTGCAAGCTATTGTGATTACAATTTAAATACTTTGTATTCATTTCCCGTGCATTCAGTTTTCCAATTGCATTGCTGTATAAGGAGGTAAAATATGATTGCCCCTTCAAAACAATGTCACCAGTTCCTTTAGGCATTTCAATAATACAACTGTCTCCATGAAATAGTATACTGCAATTGGAGGGGGAGTTTTCATTGATCCACTTCAGTTTATGCTGAATCAAAGTATCCATTACTTCAACATTTAGATAGGATTGATTCAAGACCTCTTGAAATGAAGGAGCGTATATTTCTACAATGATTTTCTGGTGTTTGTTCCGTATCAATTTACAATGATTTTGATCTGTAATGGTCAATTTTCCGTTGTCAATTGTATAACTGATTTCATTGATCCAATTTTCGGGACCTGTGATTTTTATCTTGTATTCAGGAGAGGGATACAATTGGTAGGCAATCATATCATTGAGCACTATTCCGTGAAAAGGAGACAGGTCTTCCTCAATCATCATCACTTTACCAGCCCGTTGGATACAATCTGGCGCATCTGGTTGACCACAACCAAATGCTAAGGCAATGCCCAAAAAGATTCCTATCTTCTGAATAAATCTATTCCGCATCCGAATTCAAAATGATCTGCTTTTGCCCAATGGGTATACAAAGCAGCAGTGATATATAACCTATTAAAATAGGAATTGATCTTGGCCAATTTCATGCAATTCCTTCTTATGGACAATCGCTGATAAAATGGTCCATTGCTCTTCCAATCAGTTTTCAAGTATACTCCCTGTTGTATTGCAAAAGTGGTATAGCCAAAAATACTTTGATATCCCAAAGTAGCTCCCCATTGTTGCCAATTCTTTGGCGATGAAGATTGACCCAAATTCTCCTCATACAACTTTTCCAATGCTGGCTGGTACAAATAATCCAATCCGACACTCCATCGGTGTTGATAATTGATGAGTCGAGCGTAATTGGCCTGAACGTTCCAAACCGGATATTTACGCCCCATGGGTTGGAATGTTTCTTTGAATCCACAAGCTGTTTGAACACTCATTATTCTTGAAGAAAAATAGTAGGGTAGTTCATCTGTGATGAACATCGGTCTTTTAGGCAATTCCATTTTGGGCTGAATGGTGTAACTCAATTGAAATTGATTGGTCCCCAAATTGGGCAATTGGTAGGCACCGTTGCTCAAGTGAGTCATCCGAAGTCCAAGCAAGTGGTTGTGACGGACACTGGAAAAAAGCCTGTACTGCCAATGCAAAGTCAAGGCGCAATTGATCTTAGTAGAAATCACAGTTGCTTGATGATTCGTCTCCAAATCCCATTTTTTTGAATTGTACCCAACGCCCAAACCCATTCCATACCACCATTTTTTGTGCTTTCCGTATGGTCGATAAATCATGTAGCTCAGTGCGGATTGATACCCCAATTGTTCAGGATTTCCTGTTGTACTGAAATACAAATCAAATCCAGTGGTTGGAAATCGTTGATATATTCTCCATTTGGGCATAGTAGGTCTTTTCATCCATTGCATTGAACCGCCAAATGAATAACCTCTAATCAAGGGTGTCATCTCCGCGCGATGCGGAACAATACTTCCCATCAATCCAGAAACAATCAAATGCTTTTTACCCAAAGTATCAACTTGAGCAGAGATTACTTTGGTAGCAAATAAGAATGAAATAAAAAAAAAGATTCTCATTTTCCCTTTAAGATTTTCATCCAATGTGTCATTTGACCTTCAATGTGGTAATGGGTCTCAAATGCCTTTCGAGCATTTTTGCAGTATTCTGATCGCAATTGATGGTTGTCCATTATCACAGACCATTGATCGGCTAAAGACTGTGCATCCTCGGGATCAAACGTTATTCCACATTTGTTATCATGAATCAATGCCTTGGTTCCTCCAGTATTGGAGCCCAACAAAGGCAAGCCCGCGCGCATACCCTCAATGGTTACCATACCAAAGGTTTCATTGATGGATGGAATAATGAGAACGTGCGAATCCGCAAACGTCTGCGCCAAGTCAAACTGAAATGGTTTAAATTGTATGACATTTTGTAAATCCAGATGCCTTACTTTTTTCTTATTGTCCTTTTCATATTGATTGCTCTCACCCAATGTACTTTCTCCAATGAATGTCAATCTCAATTGAGGATACTTCTTATTCAAAAGCAAAAAAGCGTTGATGACCAAATGTTGATTCTTCAACGGATCCCATCTTCCCACAACCAACGCTTGAAATTCACCAGATTGATAGTCTTTTGCTATTGAATCATTGGGTAAAGCCAAGGGAAGAACACTTATCTTTTTGACCGGAAATGAAGTGAAATCCAATACTTGTTGTTTCAATGATTCACTCAAACAAATCCATTGATTGATTTGAGAAAATCGAATACGATGAAACCATGACTTTTTTGGACTTGCCATTTGCATTCCTTGATGGTAAAGGATTCTGGCATTCGACCCTAAAATTTTGGACCAGGCCAATGTATCCATATCTCTGGGGTCACGAAACCACAACCAATCCAAAGTGTTAATTTTTATTGATCTTTTTAGTGCCAAGGCACAGCCAAAATCCCAATATCTTTTGTTGCGTTTAATTTCAACTATTTCAAATCCTTCTTGATTGGCAATTTGATAGATGGGGGAGTTCTTTACGCAAAAAATAACAACACGCAAAGACTCTTTTTGAAGATATCCTGCATAACGAAGCATGTTAAGTTCTAATCCGCCCTTGCTCAAGGATGAACTGTAGAAACCGATGGAT
>CANGVU010000257.1 GCA_947457325.1 Flavobacteriales bacterium
AGATGTCGTTTATACTTAAACAGGTGCTTTCGACAAGCCCAAAGTCGTATCCCAATTTGATCACTGATTTGATGTTTAAGTCAGTCCCTAGTTTTCCGCCTTTTGGCCAAGAAACCCAGAGCATTCCATTTGGTTTTAAGTATGGTTTTAAACTAGGGAAATTGAGAATAAAGTCCGTTTGGGTTTTTACGAAAAGATGGATGTAATCGAAATCATCTTTCAATTTGTTCTGAATGTTGAGTAATGGCAGTTTTAAATTGTCAATGGCCAATTCATCGGGGTTGATGAATATTGCCCTTGAGTTTTCTTTAACACCCATTTTTTGTGATACTGTTCTTGTCATATGCAGCCTACTGTTTTAATTTATTGAAAGCAATTTTTAACTGATTATGGCTGCACATTTTAGTCACGTGTTCCTTTTATTTCAATATGGTTGGCGTTTTGAGGCTGATCCAAATTTTATGCAGAAGATGTCATGCTTAGCTCTTCTGCCTTGCTTTATTTGTTAAACTCTCGTGAGAATAACAGAGTATGTATTGTAAAGGAGATAAGAGAAAAGAAAAAGAACCCATGGCAGTATTATTTCTTTGTGAAATAGAATTCTGTTTGAATTAGAAGTTTCCAATATTTTATGGATGTTTTTAAACGTATAGATTGCAGATGTTACAATAGCTGGAATTCCAATAAAATCCAAAATGAAGTCTTTTTCTAATTGCGAGCCCATGATATGTGAAACTTTCAACATCATGCCTGTGTACACTATGAATAAGCAAATGCTGTTTACCATGTATATTTTCGTAATATCATTTGAATCTATTTCAACATTCTTTTTGAGGTATACAATGTTTGATACAATTGAAATCAACACTCCAATGGTTCCAATTCTGAATAAATAATCGCCGCCAAAAATGAATTGCATTTTTAAAATCCATGCAATAAAGAGTATGGCGATGGAGATTTGGAAGAGTTTATTTTTTTTATTCATTTGCTTATGTTATTCTAGGATTACCAACCCAGATGCATGTATTCTGTAAAAATACAATTTTCTATATCATCAAAATAAGTTCGGATCAAATAACCGCTTTGTAGGATCCCCCCTTCATCTTGATATTCAGATTTGGACTGCAAAGTGAATATTTGTTTGTCCTTATAAAAGACTATAGCAGATCCACCTTCTACCAATTGTTTGACATAGTCTTTTACCACAACTGAATGGCCAACATTTTGAGTCACATTTTCTATCCCGTTGTAGACGATTAAAGTTCTTAGATCAAAGTTGGTACTGGTCTGTGCAATAAGATTAGCCGCATCCTGATATCTTTTCGCAGTTGGGCGATAGTATTCCACCAAGTTGGAATCTTTTTCACCACAGCGTGAAATATTATTGGTGTACTCTTGAGCAGTCAAACCAAGAAACGTTTTGATTTTTTCCAGTTCGATATAAATTTTGTAATCTCCCTGCTCCCATATTCCCATGATTTCGCTCTTCGAATTTTTACAGAGATTAATTTCCCATGCTTGTTGTGAATGAGCAATTAAGCTAAGTTTTAGAATGAGAAAAAGTAAAATCGATTTCATAAACAGCAAAGAAACAACCCCGAGGCCTAATTCAGCCCCGGGGATTGTTTTAAAATTTGATATCTTCCTCCATTTCCTCAACCTCAATAGCGTTGATGACGCGTTCCTCTATTCCATCAAGTTTTTCTAAGTATGAGTCGATATTGAAATTCGTTTTGGTGACGCGATCCATCCACTCAGTACCCAAAGCCTGAAGTGTGCTTTGCGATACGCGACTGCCTTCCAGTTGCTTGGAAAAGTCCGTGGCTACGTTCAAAGCGGCATTCAAATTCTCGCCAATCTCCTCCACATACTTGTCTACGAGAGCATTTAGGCTAAACTGCAATTTCTTTCGCAGTTCAATGTTTTTCTTCAACAACTCTTTCTCAAATATGTCAAACGATACCATACGAATCTGTGCCTTGGGAATACCGATGGACAACAAACGCCATAGTTTTTCGGCCATTTCCAAAAAATCATGCTTGTAGCGCAAGAATCGGTCAATGGCAGTCTGTTGTATTTCAAGCCAACTGGCACGCTTGTAGTTGTGGGTGAAGGTTAACTTGGTTCTGGTTCCCACCATCATTCCATTGGAACAACGATAACGGTAATAGCCAAGCTCTATCTTGAACATATTCCCTTCTCGGAGATAATTGGAAACACGAATAAAGGGATAATACTCATCGCGGAAATTTTTTGCAATTTGTCTGGAAGGGATGTCCCGAAGAATGGAACGATCTGTTGGACGGTCAATGAAATTCATCTCGTCCATCTGCATGGAATTCTCATACCGGTAGCCTTCTTTGTCAATGACGATTTTGCATTTTTCTGAAATCAAGTCGACCGAGTAATCGGTTGTTTTTTTATTCATCACTTCGCGATGAATTTGGGGTGTAACGCCAAACATCATTTCGAAAATGTGCACACCTAGGTCAAATGCATTTTCATGAGGTATGGCCGTGAAATCATCATAGACGATGCTGATGCCCTTCCTTATGTCGTTATTGATGATCACTTTTCGATCAGGGTAGAATTTAAAGTGATTGTTCATATTCGGGTCCTCATACCGAACAGGCGTTTCGCTGATGGCGAAGAAGTTGTGTGAGGTTTTTAGTGCGCCGTTGAATCTTAGCGCTGTGGAATTGTTTTGCATATTGATTGATTTTTAATTGTTAGCAATGGGTAAATCGGACGCATGTGGCACGGTCATCCATTTGGAGTAGTCCACATTGTAGAAATTGAAATACGTACCTGGGGCCTCCTTTTCAATGATGTTGATTTTCTTGGTGTTCTTGGGCAGAGCGGGGAAAATCAGAGTGTATTGAAAGTGCTCTCCTTTTTTGGAGAAATGATGCTTCATGGGAGAGATGGGAATGCCAATGGCCTTGACCAAGGTGTATTTCTGGGAAGAATTCACAGGCTGGATATATGCCCCCTTGTCCATTTGTATCCAACCGCCATTGACATAGTGTTGAGAGGATCGATAATGAAAATCGATGCGGGTGTATTCCTCTGTGCATTCAACGCTCTTTACTCGCAGAGATTGTCCTGGCTGCAATTGCTCAGGGTTGTAGCGCGTTATTGGATCCTTGGTTTTTTTATCCAGCAGGATTTCCATGATTCTTTTGATTTCTGTTTCCATTTGTCAGTTTTATGAAACAAAAGAATTTATTCATTCCGTATTTAACATACGGAGTAAAATATTTTTTATATATTCGAAAAATGAAACTGGGAAAAAGTGCCTTTCGGCGATACAAAGTGATCGATGGAGCCTTGCGCAATACGATGCGGCCATATCCGACCAT
>CANGVU010000258.1 GCA_947457325.1 Flavobacteriales bacterium
TACCTGTTTTTTCTTTTCCTGTCCCTGGTTTTTCGTCTCCCCCTTCCTCTTCTTCTCCATCACCGCCATCATTGGTTTCTCCCGGTTTTAAACCCATTTTTTTCAGGACCTTATCACTCACGTCATGTTTGGGATTGGAGTATAAAATATTACTGTTGGTTGCTTTGTCAAAAATCACCATTAAACCACCCTGGCTGGCAACTTCTTGAATGGCTGTATAAATTTCATCTTGAATGGGTTTAATCAACTCTTCACGCTTCTTAAACAAATCACCCTCAACACCAAAACGTTTCTTCTGCAACTCACGGGCCTCCTTGCGTTTCTCTTCCAGTTCATCCTCCCGCTTCTTCTTCATCTCGCTGGTCAAAAGTATTTTCTCCGCTTGATAAGCCTTCTCCATTTTCTCTATGGATTCATACTTCTGTTCAATTTCTTTCTGCCAATCTGCACTCATTTGATCTATCTCTGCTTGCGCATCGGCATAGGCTTGAACGTGGCTTAGAATGTACTTGGAATCAACATAACCAAACTTTTGCGCAGATACACCTAACGTGATAAGACAAAAAACGATGGGAAGAATTATATTTTTCATTGGCGGTAAAACGTTCTGCAATTTACGATATTGTTTAGAGTTCGCCAAGATTCATGCCAATAGAAAAATGGAATTGTCCTTTGGCCATGCTGGGATACTTATTGATTTCATCCAATCTCCAGCCATAATCAAAGCCCAACAAGCCAAACATTGGTAAAAATATTCGCAATCCTGCTCCTGCAGATTTGTACAAATTAAACGGATCGTAGTTAGAGAAATCCGCCCAAGTACGGCCTCCTTCCAAGAAGGTTAGTGCATAAATGGTTGCGCTAGGATTGGTTGTTAGTGGATATCGCAATTCCAAACTGTATTTGGTGATAGCAGGCGCTCCCACACGGTCTGAAGGTGTAGTTAAAGACAAATCATCATATCCACGAAGATTGACAATTTCACGTCCATCCAACAAGAAACCGCTCAAGAATACACCACCCAAATAAAACCTTTCAAATGGCGACTGCCCAAGACCTTTATTGTACGCTCCCAAAAAACCAAAACCAACATTGGTATTTAATACAAATTTGTTTGTCTTGTGCTTATTCAGCGCTGTGTACCACTTGGCAGTGAATTTAACCTTGTAGAATTCCACCCAATCCACTTTTTCCTGATCCGTCATGTTGGCGTAATCATATTCTTTTCCTTGAAATTTCTCACCTATAAAGGTGTAAGGAAGGGTGGCTTTGGTAGACAATGTAATCTTAGAACCCCAAGTGGGATAAATTGGATCAGAAACTGAATTGCGCTCTATCGTGAAATTGGCAGATAGGATATTGGAATAACCTTGTGAGAAGCTAAAAAATGATCCATAACGGTTCAAATCAAAATGCTGATAAGTTAATCCACTTTGGAAAACAAACCAGTCATCTGGTCTCTGCCAACGTTGACCAAAAGAAAAAGAAGCTCCGGTAATAATTAGTGATTGACGATTGAGATTCAACTCATCGTTGATGTATTTTTTCTGTCCGTTGCTCTGCACGGAATGATAGGCAGAAAAGGTTAGTGAATTGGGCTTCTTGCCACCTAACCAAGGTTCAGTAAAGGAGAAGTTGTAAGACTGAAAGAAAATTCCATTTGATACAGCGTTGATGGAAAGTCTCTGACCATCACCTGATGGAAGAGGAGTCCAAGAGTCTTTTTTTCCAATGTTTCTCAATGAGAAATTATTGAAAGTAAGCCCCAATGAACCAACAACACGACCGCCTCCCCAGCCTCCGCTCAATTGAATTTGATCACTGGGCTTTTCTTCAACAACATATTCTAAGTCTACAGTACCCTTGTCTGGATTGGGATTGGTTCTAATGTCAAATGCCTCTGGATTAAAGAATCCCATTGCATTCAACTCTCTTTGCGAACGCATCAAATCAGATCGATTAAACAGATCGCCAGGTCTGGTTCTGATTTCTCGGTAAATGACATGATCATTGGTCTTGGTATTTCCACTGACATTGACATCTCCAATCCTGAATTGCTTGCCCTCACCCATTCGGACCTCAACATTTATTGTATCTGGCAATACCAATGTTTCCAAGGGGTATGCATAAAAATTCAGATATCCATCATCTGTGTACAAAGAACTAATGTCCCTACCGTTTGGATTAAAACTCAATCGTGAATTCAACAATTCTAAATTGTACAAATCACCCTTTTTTATGCTCAAGACACTGTCCAAAGTTGAACGTTGGTACTTGGTATTTCCTACAAAAGTGATGTCTCCAAAATAGAACTTCTTATCTTCTTCCAATTTCAATAGCAACACCATTCTGTCATCAGAAACTTTGTACAAACTATCTTTTAAAATCTTGGCATTTCTGAAACCTTCCTTGTTGTATTTTGCAA
Source organism: Flavobacteriales bacterium (assembly GCA_947457325.1). Taxonomy (GTDB): domain Bacteria; phylum Bacteroidota; class Bacteroidia; order Flavobacteriales_D; family Sanyastnellaceae; genus CAMCTV01. Next base: position 2,426 of record CANGVU010000258.1, read on the forward strand.
CAATAGCCGCTTTATCCTCCTCGAAATCTTTTTGAATAAACTTTGACGCCTTCCAGAAACGCCACCAGGCTTGTTTCTTAGTGTTTTTCATGCTTCGTGCAAGTTTCTTCGAATCCATCAGATTGTTGCCTTGAAACACGATTTCTTCCAATTTAACCCGCTCACCTCTCTGAATGTTAAAAGTCAATTGAACACCATTCTTTACAATTGGATCTGGAGTTTCTGTGATATTGACTGTAGCGCTAAAAAAACCTTTGTCAACATAGTAATCAAGGATTTCATTCTTGGCTGTCATCTTCAAATTCTCATCACATACTCGGCCGGATCTCAAATTCAATTTTTCTCTGATGTTGTCTGCTTCTGATTTTTTTATCCCTTCAAACCTGAAAGTTCCCAATCGCTCCATCTCCTTCACCTCAATAACCAAGAATATCTCTGACCCCCTTATTTCTGCCACTTTCACCTGAATATCCTTAAAAAGCTTCTGCTTCCACAGTTTTCTTACCGCATCTGTAATGGCGTCACCGGGCACCATAATCTCTTTACCTTCTTCCAAACCTGAAAAAACTTTGATGGCCTGGGCATCGGTAAACTCTGTGCCCAATACGCTCAAACCTGAGAGTTTGTATTTCAATGGTTCTGCATATGAAATATCTCCGCCGATGACTTTCTGCGAATGGCCTTTGATGAGGCAGTGATCTGAAAAAATAAGAGCTACCAACAGAAAGGTAGAAATCAAAAAATGTTTCATGCTGTCGGTTTCATTTGATCAGAGGTTTTGCCAAAACGACGCTCCCTGCTCTGATAAGAAAGTATTGCTTCAAAAAATAATTCTTCATTAAAATCTGGCCAAAAAGCCTGGGTGAAAAATAGCTCCGCATACGCTATTTGCCAAAGCAAAAAATTGCTAATCCGCAATTCTCCGCTTGTTCTGA
>CANGVU010000259.1 GCA_947457325.1 Flavobacteriales bacterium
CGATTGAGGATCCAAATGATTCTTCACGATATTTGCCTCAAGTGATTCCACAGAACAACGGCTTTACCCAGCCGGCTATCGGAATCATTGTTGAGTTGTAATGCGTATTGATAAATTCCTTTGGTGTGTTCGTTTGTTCAAAACGAGATCCTTGGCTACGGAACAAGTCAAGTTAGGTAAAGTATTGTCTAGGAATGAAGAACTTAAGCCATCCAAGGAGTTGAAGATTGGCGAAGAGATTCAAATCAAGCGAGGCCCAGTTGTCTTTTCATACAAAGTGTTGGCTTTTCCCAAGGCTCGTCAAGGAGCCAAATTGGTGAGTGCTTATCTTCAAGAGACAACCACAGAGGAAGAGAAGAGGAAGTGGTTATTGCTTCAAGAACAATTGAAATTAACCAGAGACAGAGGTACGGGACGCCCTACCAAAAAGGATAGAAGAGAAATGGATTCTTTCATGAATTGGTTTGATGAAGAGGATTTGGAAGAAGGAGCATAAATCAATCGTCCGTTCATATTATTCGTAGTCATGAGCAATCATTAATTATGCAAAATCAAAAATGGGAAATATGGATCGAAATACATTTTTAAAGAAGGGTTTGCTGGGGACAGGGATGCTGGTAGCTGCCAGCGCGGGAGCCAGTGTTTTACAAAACAACATCGATGAGCTTGAACCATTGCATCCTCAATTGGCAGATCCAAATATTGGTTTTAATCATTTACCCAACAATATAGATAAGATGGAAGAAAATTATGTTTTGCATGAGGCATCCACCAGAGGGGGTGCAGATCACGGTTGGTTGAAGACAAGACACACTTTTAGTTTTGCTCAATATTACAACCCAGAACGAATGCATTTTGGCGTTCTCCGCGTGTTGAATGATGATCACATTCAGGGTGGGACAGGTTTTGGAACCCACCCCCATGACAACATGGAAATAGTGAGCATTCCACTACAAGGTGCATTGCGACACAAAGACAGCATGGGCAACGCTGCAGTTATTGCAGAAGGAGATATTCAAGTCATGAGTGCAGGAACTGGAATTCAACACAGTGAATACAACAATGATAGTGCTGCAGATTGCCGTTTTCTTCAGATATGGATTTTCCCGAATAAAAAGAATGTAACGCCAAGATATGATCAGCTCACTTTGAAAAGAGAAGATCGTCTTAATCAATGGCAGCAGATACTTTCACCAAATGCGGATGATGAGGGAGTTTGGATTCATCAGGATGCTTGGTTTCATCTTACAAATTTGGATTCAAATAAAGTTTTAAATTACAATTTGAAAAAGGCCGGCAATGGAGTTTATTTCTTTTTGCTCAGTGGTGAGGTTGTTGTAAACGGAAAGGTATTAAAGAGTCGTGATGGACTTGGAGCATGGAATCAGGATCAGTTTGTTGTTGAGTCCAATCAAGATGCTGAACTCCTAGTGATGGAAGTGCCAATGACGATTTGAGTCCATTGAACAATTCTGGAATAATTGTCAAACAAAAAGCATTGCCTATTCAATTGGATTTTACAGTTTAATTCAAATCGAATATCAACAAAAAAGGCTCCCATTTGGGAGCCTTTTTTATTCGATAATCAATCTTCGGTAATCCGTTTTTTCACCCAAATGGAATTGAATCACATACAATCCAGGCGACCAGTCGATGTCCAATGATTCGCGTTGCACTCCGGCTGGTATTGCTTTTCTCATCATTATTTTCCCTTGACCATCATATACAACCATGAGCGCATCAATTGTTTGAATAGGCCAATTGATTTCAAAATGATCTTGCGCAGGATTGGGAAATACTTGCACCGGAAAGTAATCCTTCATTATCTCATCTACATGAATCAAATTGGTTTCAAATCTGAAAGAATGAACAATGTCTTCTCCAAAGTCCCGCTCAAACATCATAAAGTCTCCTCCTGAGACGCGGTCAAATTTGGAATAACCGTTGCCGTCATTGTTGGCAAAGAAATTCAATCCATCTCCATCGCTGTCCTTCAACTGGAAAGTATAACAACCTGCATTCAATCGCAATGTATCCTTGTAAGTAAAATTGGGCGTGTCAAATCCACTGCGCTCAAATATGACGTTGCCATCAATATCTTTCAATTGATAAGAGGATTCATTGTATGCAGCATTGGTGCGCAAGTAGATGATCAATCGATTGTCATCTGTATTGGGCAAGTAGGTGTATACAGGTGGAGCAAAAAATGGAGAGTATCCATGATTATTGCTTTCGTTTTCGTCACTGCTCTGAACGATGTTTACAAAAAAGCCTTGTTGCTCTCCGGGTGTCAAATTCCAGATTTGACTGTTTTCAAAAGGCAAGTAAACATCGGTGATCTCGTCAAAGGCCAGATTACCGGTCCATTCAAAGGTTTCTGTTATTCCAGAACCACTAAATCCGTAATTGAATGTGAGACTTTGAATGTTGTTATAGCCTTTGTTTTTTATAACAACATGTGCGTTGTCACAAATGGGGTTCCAACGGCTGTAAATTTTTGTGGTGCTGGGTGAAAGAATGCTTTCCAATGAAACGTCATTGCCCTGAAGGATAGGGCCGTAAAATACCGCCTGACTTTCTGTTACATAATTGCCGTAGGGATCATAAGTAATGTCGTAATCTACGTTAACCTGCCCATTCTGAAGAAAGGGTGTGAGTTCAAATTCTTTTGTAGTGCCCTCCTTTCCAGGGCACCATCCCGCACGTGCGTAAATCCAAGTGCCGCCTTGTGGGTACAACGGATTTTGATCACACTCTTCCATGATTTGCCAATTGAATGTTTCTTGGCCATTGATTTTTAATGAATGGGTATTGTAACAAAACTCACCGCAATTATTGGCGTCATTGCCAAAGCCATGTCCAGTCAATGTCGTTCTCAATTTGACAGCGCTCTCTTCTGGGTTCAGTGAAATGTTTTTCGTTGTAACATAGTTGTCAAAATTGCTCAATCCCCAATTGCCTTGCCATACATTTTCAATTCGCTTCACTGTCCTGGCTTCTGGACCTTCAATGAACAAGAATTTCAAGTCCAAAAGTTCCTGCCAATTTCCTGCTTCCAATTGAACAGAGTCGCGCAACAATGGAGCAAAATCTGTAACATCAAAAATCCAAGTCCAACCATCTTGCAAATCCAAGTTGATGCCGTAAGGTGTAATGTATCTTCCCAATTCATACCGATTAATGATTTCAGCAGGTGCACTATAATACCACAAGGTGTCATTGTTGAAAGCTGTTAATGTATTGGCCAATGAGTCAATAATGTTGCCGTTCATATCGAAATAGTAGGAGTAGGGCTGTGTGTACAACGCCGTGGAACCCTCAATTTGA
>CANGVU010000260.1 GCA_947457325.1 Flavobacteriales bacterium
GTTGAAATCATTGGTAGCAAAGGAAAAGATACCATTGAGATTCCCATTCATGCCGCTCAATTCTTGGTAGATTACCAAGATCAATTTCAATGGAACGCCAAAAATGATTGGGACTATACTGCAATCATTGAAAAACTAGCGTCGTTGTGTAAAAAGACAACAGATGAATTGGTGCAACAAAAATGGTGGAAATCTTTGAGACGATACTTTATTGTAATAAAAGCCTAATTGCTCTCCAACTTGATTCTTCTCAACTCTCCCCACTTCAGGCGATGCTCTTCTGATTTCTTTGGATTGAACTCAGGTATACTTGCCCCGTAATAACGGAAAAGCAAGTAATGTCCACGCATGTCTTGATCATCCATCTTGACCAATCGCTTGCCTGACTCTACAACCTTTTCCCAATTCTGCAAACGCTCATTGACCAAGCCAAGCGTCCACCAATAATCAGCTTGATGATGAAAATCCTTTGGTACAGATTTTAGCACTTGATTGGCTTGTTGTAATGGTCCATCTTCAGAATCATAGCGCGTTGTATGATGCAGATATAGCGCATAAGCCAATGCGAAATAAGGGTACTTGTCGTATCGATCACTCCATTCTTCAAATTCCAAAATGGTTGACACGTTGTAGCCATATCCCCTGTAAGCAGCGTTAAACGCGTACTTAGAGGCCTCCTCAATATGACCTGTTAACTCAGCTACCATGGCCATTTGAAACCAAACTCCGCAATGCTGTGTAATGCCAATTGGCTCTCCTTCCCACCGCTCGTTCTCCACCTCCATCACCCTCATCTTTCCCCTTGCAAAAGCCTCTTCGTCTCGATCGGTATACCTAGCCAAAAACATCATGTAATCCCATTCATATCCCGGCGAGTGGCGAATCAATACATGGTAACAAGAGTCCGCCTTTTCATACTCCTTAAACTTGATGGCCAATTCTAAGGCGTGTTGATTCAAAGAATAATCATCCGGATATTTCAGGAGTAATTCATAAGCCAGATTCTTGGCCATTTTCCACTCTTCTTTTTCTTTCAACAATATCAACTTCTCCGTCTGAAAAATCTTGCTCTCCTTCTCATCTCGCGCATTTTTGATGGCCAACGCAATGGAAGATTCCGCCCTTGTCCATTCTCTTTTTCTGCGCCATTGCATGGCTTGGTTGAAATGATAAAGTGGCGAATATTTCATTTCTCCGGGAATTGTCCAAGACCAAAACCTATTCTTTTCCCATGTCTCCTTGGTATACTGCGTAATGCCGTATGATTTTGATATCTCCTCTTGCAATGGCCAATAAGGATTTAAATTCCAAATCCAATTGCCCTCAAAAAATTGTAGACTATCAAAGTTGGGGGTCCAACCAACAGGATTCTCAGGAGGCAATTGTTGAATATCGATTCGCATTGTTTTGCCCTCTTGATAAAACTCCATCCTATAATTCAGTTCCCCAGCGCTCACCTGCCAAGGTGTGGGGTGATGGAACATTAACCCTTCCGTCAATGAAATTGGATTAGATTGGGAAATCCAAGCTGGATTTGAAAAATTTTCTACAACAAATAATCTCGCCGAGTCGGCCTTCATTCCTTTGAATTTCATCGTTGCTCCCCCCCCTCCTCCCGGTTGGGCTATGAGATGAGTTGCAATGAAAAACAATAAAAAGATAAAAAGTCCGGATCGCATTGTTGTCTACAATTACAACGGAATGTTTCCGTGCTTTTTCTTGATTACTGGCTCCGCTTTATTTTCCAACATCTCAAAAGCCCTAATCAATTTCTCTCGGGTCTGCTCAGGTAAAATCACCTCATCCACATAGCCGCGCTCTGCCGCGCTGTAAGGATTGGCAAACAATTCTGCGTATTCCGATTCTTTCTCTTTCCACTTGGCTTCGCGATCGGCAGCCTCTGAAATCTCTTTCTTGAAAATAATTTCAGCTGCCCCTTTGGCACCCATAACAGCAATTTCCGCGGTGGGCCATGCAAAATTCATGTCTGCGCCAATGTGCTTGGAGTTCATCACATCATACGCTCCGCCGTAAGCCTTACGTGTAATAACAGTAACACGAGGAACGGTTGCCTCACTGAAAGCATACAACAGTTTGGCTCCATTTGAAATAATTCCATTCCACTCCTGATCCGTTCCGGGCAAGAAACCTGGAACATCTTCAAACACCAAAAGAGGAATATTAAAGGCATCGCAAAAGCGAACAAATCGGGCAGCCTTGTTGCTGGATTTAATGTCCAACACGCCCGCCAAATAAGCGGGCTGGTTGGCCACTACTCCAATACTGCGACCAGCAAGTCGGGCAAATCCGACAATGATGTTCTCCGCGTAATCTTTGTGTACCTCAACCCAACTCTCACCATCTACCACCTCGCTAATCACATCATGCATGTCATATGGCTGCTGGGCAGATGGCGGGATAATGGAATTCAGTTTTTCTCTTTTCTCATTGCCCAAATCATAGGGCAAACGTGGCGCATCCTCATCACAATTGGATGGCATATAAGACAACAAATGGCGAATGTTCTGCAAACACACCACGTCATTTTCTGCGGTGAAATGCGTCACTCCGCTTTTTGTGCTGTGCGTGCTGGCTCCACCCAAAGCTTCACTGGTTACTTCTTCATGGGTTACCGTTTTCACAACGTTGGGACCAGTAACAAACATGTATGAGGTGTTCTCTACCATCATGATAAAATCGGTCAACGCAGGACTGTAAACGGCGCCACCCGCACATGGTCCCATGATGGCGCTGATTTGTGGAATCACTCCACTTGCTTGCACATTGCGATAAAAGATATCTGCGTATCCACCCAATGAAACAACACCTTCTTGAATTCGGGCTCCTCCACTATCGTTTAATCCAATCAAAGGCGCACCATTCTTCATGGCCAAATCCATGACCTTGCATATTTTCTGGGCATGGGCTTCTGCCAAAGATCCGCCCATCACGGTGAAGTCCTGAGAAAAAACATAGACCAAGCGCCCATGTATTTTGCCATAACCAGTAATGACACCATCTCCCAAATATTTTTCTTGATCCAATCCAAAATTGGTGCTGCGGTGGGTCACCAACATGCCAATTTCTTCAAATGAACCTTCATCCAAGAGCACATCTACGCGCTCTCTGGCTGTTAATTTTCCTTTTTGATGTTGAGAAGCGATGCGCTTTTCACCTCCTCCCATTTGCGCTTTTGCCTGAAGATCTTGTAATCTTTTTACCTGCTCGTTCATGGGGCTAAGATAATAGGAATAGGCGCTAATGCCTTCTTTTAACCCTGCTCAATGAGCCTTCCTTTTTGCATCACCATGACCCTGTCACACA
>CANGVU010000261.1 GCA_947457325.1 Flavobacteriales bacterium
AAAAAAAAACACCCCTCGCGGAGTGTTTTCATTCAAAATATTGTAATCATCAAATGGTCATGATGTCCTTGTCCTTGGCGGCCAGGACTTCTTCCACTTTCTTGTTGTACTTGTCTGTTAATTCTTGAACCTTGGCTTCACCGGTTTTGGCTTCGTCTTCTGGCAAGCCGTCTTTCTGCGCTTGCTTGATGAAGTCAATGGCGTCTTTCCTTCCTGTTCTGATAGACACCTTGGCATTCTCTCCTTCTGAATGTGCACGCTTGGACAAATCCTTGCGTCGCTCTTCGGTGAGCATGGGAACGGAGATGATGATTAAATCCCCGTTGTTCTGTGGATTCAATCCCAAATTGGCCTCCATGATGGCCTTGGCAATGGGTTCCAACATGTGCTTCTCCCACGCTTGTACCGTGATGGTGCGCGCGTCTGGTGTGCTCACGTTGGCAATGTTCTTCAATGGAGTATACGATCCGTAATAATCCACCTTGACACTGTCCAACATCGCAGGACTGGCCTTGCCTGCACGAATTTTATTCAATTCAAATTCCAAATGGTCGATGGCTTTGTTCATGGCTGCTGTAGCCTCATCTAACGCCATGCTAATCTCGTCTGACATATTCTTGTTTTGTATTAAAAATCAACCAATGTTCCTACTGCTTCTCCGTGAACCAATCGCTTCAAATTGCCACTTTTGTTCATGTCAAAGACAATGATGGGCAATTTGTTTTCATTGCACAAAGTGAATGCGGTCATGTCCATCACATTTAATCCTTTTTCGTATACTTCATTAAAGGAAACACGATCATATTTGGTGGCTGTTGGATCTTTTTCCGGATCAGCGGTGTAAATGCCATCCACGCGGGTTCCCTTCAAAATGACATCCGCTTCTACTTCAATCGCACGCAATGACGCTGCTGTATCTGTTGTGAAGAAAGGATTTCCTGTCCCGGCTCCAAATATCACTACTCGTCCAACTTCCAAGTGCTTCACAGCTTTCCTTCTAATGAAAGGCTCTGCAATTTGTTTCATCTCAATGGCAGATTGCAATCTTGTGGGAACTTCCAAACTTTCCAATGCACTTTGTAGGGCCATGCTGTTGATCATCGTGGCCAACATACCCATGTAATCTCCCTGCGTGCGCTCCATTCCTCCTTGCTCAGCCTGAACGCCACGGAAAATATTTCCGCCACCAATCACAATGGCTATCTCTACTCCTTCATTGAATATCTCCTTGATTTCTTTGGCGTACTGCATCAAACGATCGTTGTCAATGCCAAATTGCTTATCGCCCATCAATGACTCACCACTGAGTTTGAGTAAAATTCGAGAATACTTCATGCCACAAATATAACAATCAATTCCCTGCCTCTCGGCAGAATTGACAATATTGCGACTCCTCATGGTGTCTGAATTCGACGCGCTCTTCTATGCTCTGTAAAAGTTCCAGTAGGCCGGTCTCAAAGTTTTTCATGAAGTCGGGACTGAAGATGCTCTCCCGATCTTCAATAAACAAGGGCTGAGCATCCGGCTTGGCCAACGGAAAAAGACCAACTTCTATTTGGTTGTATCCTAGGTCCTCTGTGTGATGCGCCAAGTAGCCGTACATGAGAATTTGCAAAAGCTTGGATTTTTTACCGTTGAATAAATTGGCGATGTTAGGATCCGGTAGAGTCAGGTCTTTTTTCTCGGCCTTTCCTGTTTTGTAATCCAAAATAACGGTTGTGTTGCCATTTTTATGAATGCGGTCCACTTTCCCTTGCAACATAACAGGATTGCCATTGGGTAGATGGAGTTTCAGTTTGAATTCTTTTTCCGTTGCGATAATCAAGGGTGCCTCTCCCTTTTGAATCAAGGCCTCATCATAGTCCAACACCCGCTCGATCATTTTTTTGGCGGCCTCAAAAGCCAACAGGTTATAGCCTTCTATTGTCCCGTTGGGGTTTTGTTCCAAGAAGACATTTTGCAATGCCGTTTCCAGTTCTGCCCTCCATTGCTGGATGTCTTGCAGGGTGAGCATTTTATCGATCTTGGGTTGGTGCCAATTTTCCAAAACTGTATGTACATTGGATCCAATGGTGGCCGCATCCATCTGCTCTTCCATTTCATTGATCTCTCCCAAGCCCAAAACATAACGATAATAAAATTCCAATGGACATTGCAGGTATTTGTTAATTGCGGAGGGGCTAATGCCATTTTCAAATTTGGTTCTCAACTGCTGCGCGGAAAGTGCATCTGCTTGCACCACCTCTTCAAAACTCAATCCTGGTGACGCAGGGAGCGATAGTTGTTTTTTATGCCAATGAATGTTTTTGTTGTAATCCTGCCATTCCCATTCCAATTGTTGGATGTAACGGGTCTTTTCAACCGACCTGAAATCAGAAGTCGTGGAAGGATAGAAGAACGATATTTTTTTGGAACGGTGCAGCAACCGGTAGAAATTGTAGGCGTAGCTGGATTCACGATCACCGGGCATGGGCAGTCCAAATGCCTTCCGCAACTCAAAAGGGATTAGGCTTTGCATATTGCTTTGGCCAGGCATGGAGTCCTCTGTGGCATTGACAAAAATGACGTGTTCAAAATCCAAGGCTCGTGTTTCAATCATGCCCAGAATTTGTAGCCCATGAAGCGGTTCTCCTTCCAAGGTGATGTTGTCTTTTGATATAACTTGTTGAATCAAAACATCCAATGATTCTGCGTCTTGTAGGAATTCATTTTCTTGGATATAGCCTTTGACCACTTCCATTTTTTCGTCCCATTGCCATGCGCATTCTTTGGACAGTGGATCCAATTCATTTTGCGCCAATACCCATTGGTTGAGAATCTCAAGGTTATTTAAGATTTGGTCAAAACCGACTTCCGTTACATCCAATAGGCCAAGATGTGGGGTAATGGCTTTCCATTTGATTCGTGTATCTTCAAGCCAAAGCCTCACTTGATTCATGCTGAAGTAAGCTGATTTTCTTTGGATGAGGTCATCAATGAAGGCTTGCCTCCAGGGTTCTGTGAAAGGCCGAATGATGGGCTGCTCAATCCATCGTATCAAATCTTTGTGGTAAATTCTTTTTTGACTTTGTGTTTTAATGCAAAATGAAAGGTAAGAGGTGAAGAGTTGGTATATGCCAGTGTTTTTGATGTTCCATCCCAACGCAACATTGATGTCGACATCCTCTTGGATGTGGGTGATGAGTGGTTGTAACATTTGAACATCTGTCATGATGAGCGCTGTGTTTTCTCGCTCAGAAGCAGTCATGGCGCTAACCAGCTCTCCAATGAGTGCGGCGCTGCCT
>CANGVU010000262.1 GCA_947457325.1 Flavobacteriales bacterium
ATGATTCAGTTGTCTGGTTTTGAATTGAACGTAGATATGGAAATTCAGTTCACCGGTCTTCGTCCAGGTGAGAAACTGTATGAGGAAGTTTTAAGTGATGAGGAAACGACACTGCCAACAACGCATGAGAAAATCATGGTAGCAAAGGTGCGTGATTACAATTGGGAAGACGTGAAGATTTGGGTAGATGAATTGATTCAACTCTTTGGTATTCAAGACAACCATGTCATGGTAGCCAAACTCAAAGCATTTATCCCAGAATACATCAGCAACAATTCGGAGTTCCAAAAATTAGATTGATATGGCCAAAAGATTGGATGAAATAGAAGAGCTTAAAGCCAAAATTGCGAGGTACATTACCATTGGCAAAGAGAACCTGAGTTATCAATTGAAAAAAGGTAGGAGCAAGGCCACCTTGCAACTGATTACATTCAATCCCCTGCACAATCAACGCTTTCTTTTTCACGCATGTGAAGCTGACTCGTCAGAGGAGTGTTATCGACAAATGCTGAAGTATGTTCAGTACCACAAAGAGGAAGAGTGCAGCTATACCATTCAATGGACTTTGATAGGCGATGATCAATTGCACACCAGTTATTTCCGGGCCAATACCATATTGGGGGCCTTGGACAAATTGTATTTTGATCGAGATCCCAATAGCATCATTGTATTCAGTGTGATTCTCAATCCCATCTCCTAATGGAGGTGTATCAAACCTTGGCCAAGCCAGGTTTATCCAATCACCGCGTTCTGGCCAGTAAACATTTGGGTTTTGCATTGGAAGTCAATAGTGAGGAGGAATGCAAGGCCATTGTCAAAAAATACAAAGCGGATTATTTTGATGCCAATCATGTTTGTTGGGCTTTTCGCCTAGGCAAGAATGGCGCTTTGGCCAAGAGCAGTGACGATGGAGAGCCTTCCGGTACGGCAGGCAGGCCTATCTTGGGTGCCATCATGGCGGCCGATTTAACCCAATGTTTGGTGATGGTGGTTCGTTACTTTGGCGGAACAAAATTGGGCACAGGAGGATTGATTCAGGCATACAAAGCAGCCGCAGAACAGGCCATTCAGGATGCAGGCCTTGTTCAAAAGGAGTGGAGAGTAGCTTTGAAAGTTCAGTGCTCCTATGCGCAGTTCCCTGCGTTGATTCAGTTCCTCAAACAACAGCAAGCAGAGAAAGTGGATATTGTACAAGAAGACAATTGTAAATTGACCTATACGTTCAACTTGGGACAAAAAGAAACGGTCAACCAATGGCTGACCGATCTAGAATTGTCTTTTGAATGGATGGCGATTATTGAATAATCAAGCGCTGCGCAAGGGTGAGCTCATCATTGGTATATACCTTCAATGTGTATTCCCCTTTTTTCCAACTGTCATACGCAATCTTTTTGGTCAATGACTCTACTGGCTTGTTCTTCTCGTCCGAGTAAATGATGCCTTCGTTTTGATCTTCAATTAGCACGCGGTAAACAAAAGGGCTTTCTTCTGCTAAGCTCAATTCTAAAATCTGATCTTCAGGATTGGTGAAGAAGGAATAGGAACCAAGACTTTTCTGAATACCCATGGTTTTTAATTGCTCCGCCGAGAAATTTTTGATGACCAAATCTGTTTTGTTGTTTCCAAATTCGATATCGAAATCTTGATTGAACAAGCTGTCCAAATCGCCATCTTGAAAATCCAACTCAAAATCCAAGTTGATGTTTCCTTGGTCGTCCAATCCTTTGTCGTTTTGGTAAATGCGGTAACCATCTTTGATGATCATGTTTCGGGCACCGAAAACACCAGACAATATTTCGGTTTTTCCATTACGGATGATGGTGGCCTCACAGGGTGTTCCGGGTGCAGATTGACCCACAATTTCTCTCAGGGTCTCGAAATTGGAGATGCTGTGTCCATTGAGTGCAATGATAATGTCTCCTTTTTGAACACCCATTTTATCGGCGCTTGATCCGTATAAAACACTATCTACCTGCACGCCGGTTTCTTCATTGAAGTTGTTGTTGGGGACAACACCAAGAAAGGCTTTGGGAGATTCAAACAAGCTGTCCATGGTCAAGGGAGAGAGTGTCAAAGGATTGAATTGGCCATTGAAAGGAAATGAGGGAAACGACATGGGCAATGTTTCCAAGGGTACGGTCATTTTCAACGTTTCTTTATCTCGCTTGATTTTCAAATGGATTTGATCGCCGGGTTTTTTTTGTTGGATATAAGTCACCACCTCTTGTGCGTTCTCCATTTTTTGATCATCAATTTTGATGATTCGATCACCCACCTTGAGGTTACTTAAATCAGCAGGTGATTGGGGTTGAACATCAGTAATGATTGGGGTATTTTCTTCGTTTTTTAACGTCACGCCCAGATAAGCTTTGGGCTCCATGAAATTGTGTTGTGGTCCAAATGGGATTTGTCCCATGCCCATCATCGGTGGAAACATGTTTAATCCACCTTCCGAATCATCGTTTTGGATTTGTTCAATGGATATCGAAATTTCCTTTGCCCCTTTTTTGTCAATGCCGTTCTCAATCAAGGCTTCTTCAATGTCTTGTCCAGGCTTTAATTCAAATGATTTTTCTTCCACAATGGTGACGCCATTCACTTCTTTTTTCATTCTCACTTGTACTTTGGATTGGGCCAATACCAATGCGCTTACACAAGTCATGAACATTAAAAAATAATACTTCTTCATGGTTGTCCTTTTTGATTTTGGCGAAGGTAAAAATCCACCACAAAAACGCAAGTCCTTTCCGTGATAAGGAATGTTAATTCAAGGCGTTAAAATCAATCAAACGTCAATTGCACAGGCACTACCAACTCAGAAGGGACTTTACTGCCGTTGATGATGCAGGGTTGAAAGGACCCCAATTGATTGCGGATGGCTTTAACCAATTGACTGTCCCACTTGGAACCCGGATTGGGACTGCGCAATATGATGACATCCTCCAATTTTCCATTGGCATCTACTTTTAACCGCAAATAGTATTTTCCACTGACCATCTCTGAATCATCGGTTTTGACATCAGCTTCTTTTTTGGTTGACTTTTCCTTGGATAACACGGCATCAGTCATGTCTGATTCCGAAACACTTTGCGTTTTTTTCTGACGAGACAACACGACGGATTGGATGTCTTTGATCAACTGATCTTGGCCTTTAGTGTACAACGCAGTACCCAATGGTTTACCTACGGCATCCGGTATTCTGGGTGGAGCATTCATAGATTTCTCTTCAACGCTTTCATCTGAGGGTGTCAACGCAGGGTATTTATCTGAAG
>CANGVU010000263.1 GCA_947457325.1 Flavobacteriales bacterium
CAAGAAAAGGTAAGGAATTGCTTTTAACGGCCAGGCCGATTCAGCAATAATTATAAAGCATTAAGCTTGGTTCTCAAAGCGGCCATTTTTATTACAGTGGCAGCCGCCTCTGCTCCCTTGTTTCCCTTTTTTCCACCGCTGCGGTCTTTGGATTGTTGAACATTGTCATCTGTCAATACGCCAAAAATAACCGGCATTGCATACTGAAGACCGACGTTCATCACACCTGTTGCTGTTGCTTGGGAAACAAAATCAAAATGAGCGGTCTCTCCCCTAATCACACAACCCAAACAGATGACTCCATCCAATGGTTGAGATTCAATCAATAGTTGAGCACCATGTGCCAACTCAAAACTACCCGGAACATAGATAATTTTGATTTTCGACTTTTTAACGCCCGCCTTCTTGAGCACATCTAAAGCGCCTTTCAAAAGCCCATTGGTTATATCGTTGTTCCATTCAGACACAACGATACCAAAAGAGAAATGCCCGGCTTCGGGCATTTGACTCCAATCGATGTTCGATAAATTTTTTGTTGCCATTACTTTCCTTGGGCCTCAATCCATCCCAACATTTTTTGCGCCTCACCAATCTCTTGACTGCGCTTAAAATTATCCACAACTTCTTGCAACAACTCTTTGGCCGAGGCAAAATCTTGACGCTCCACTTGAACACGTGCAGCTTTCATCAAATAAAAGGGTGCTAAAGCATCTTTTGAATCTGAAGACATTGCCTTCTTAGCGGCTTTCTGCAACCAATCAGCAGCGTCATCAAACTGACCCAATTCAACATACATATCACCAGCATTCCCTATGGCTTGAATTCCAATGGTATTGTCATTGAAATCAACATCTTTGAACAAATCCAAAGCGCCTTGAAAATCACCATTGTTGCGCTTTGCACAAGCTGTATAGTATTTTGCTTTCTCAGCAGCAACAGTTCCTGAATACTTATTCATCAATTCCTCAGCACCAATAAACTCACCGTTTCCTTGAAGAACCCAGTTCATACTATCCATCTCAACCCACTGCTCAACACGCCATAGCGCCTCATTGGCTTCCTTATTTCTAGGACCCAAGTATAAAAATTGATAGGCCAACCAACCACCAACGACCACTATCAAAGCGCCACCAGCAATTTGAACATTCTTCTTATTCTTGGCATAAAACCCAGACCATCCTGTTGTTAGAGCCTTAGACTCTGTGCTTGTTTGTAAATTTTCTGACATGTTTTAGAACTTTCGAGGGCCGAAAATAAGACATTTTATCAAATCTTTGCAAAATATGTCAGTGCTAAATCAAAATCTCTTTCAGGGAATCAGACTTTATCAATTCAAAAAACACACTGAGTTAGAGATTGCATTGCACAAAAGGTTCAATTGTTGGCTTGGAAAAAACGGATCCGGAAAAACAAATGCGCTCGACGCAATGCACTATTTGTGCTTGACCAAAAGTTACTTTCACCACACTGACCAACTTTCTATACAGCACGACAAAGAAGAATCCAGTATCAAAGGATGGGGAACCCAAAATCATCAATCCTTTGAGTTGTTGTGTAACCTCCGAAGAACTGGAAAAAAAACCTTTGCTCTCAATGGTCAGTCGTTACCCAAATTAGCTGATCACATAGGATGGCAACCTGTTGTGGTCATTGCCCCACAGGATCAATTGCTAATTACTGAAAATGCTGAAGAAAGAAGAAAATGGATGGACAATGCCATTTGCCAAACTTCACCTCAATATTTAGAGGCATTGATCAAATACAATCACCTTCTGCAACAGCGAAATGCTTTGCTCAAAAGTCAACACGAAAGGAAAGTAAATCAGTTTCAAGAAATTTCTTGGTACGATGAATTGCTGTTGGAGTGGGTTCAAATCATTGAAAAGGAACGACACCATTTTGTGCAATTTATATCAACAAAACTGCCTAGATTGATACAGTTCTTTTCAGGAGATGTTGATCAAGCTTCCGTTGTATTACAAAACAATTACCAAACGTCCCAATATCTTGAGCAATTAGCCTCTAATTACCAACAAGATTGGCATTCAGAGCGCACCGGTATCGGTCCACACAAAGATGACTTACTCTTCAATCTGGATGGTCATCTCATCCGCAAAATGGGATCTCAAGGACAACAAAAAACATTTGTATTGGCTTTAAAATTGGCTCAGTTGCTGTTCATACAAGATTTTGCGAAGAAAGATCCATTGTTGCTTTTGGATGATATACATGACAAGTTAGACTCCCAAAGGCTTTCCAATCTGTTCTCTTGGCTCAATGACAACATTCATGGTCAGGTCATTATCACCGACACTGACAGCGATAGAATTCCGAGTATCTTAGCCTCCATGAATGCACCCTTTTCCAAAATACACTTTTCATGAGTCGAGACTTTAACAACCAGCCCATCGGTGCCATCATCAAGGAATGGATCAAGCAACGTGGTTTGGAAAAGAAAATGATGCGCGTGGATGCCATAACCATGTACAGAGAAGTTGTGGGTGACTTTATTAGCCGGCACACCACAAAAGCAGAAATTTTCGGAAAAACGTTGAGTGTAAGTGTGGATAGCGGAGTGATCAAACAAGAACTCAGCATGAATCGACAAAACATCGTGCAACAAATCAATGAGAAAATGGGTCAACAAATTATTGATCGGTTGGAAATTTGGTAATTGTACAATGCTTTTTGTTTTAATATTGGAACTGAAATCATGAAAAAACTAGTATACAGTCATCCTAAAAAAGTCGTTTTATTCTCAGTAATTATTGCGGCTGGTCTATTCTCATTGGGTTGGTCTTTTGTCCCTCACAAAGGAAAATTTCACTCTCAAGCAGAAATGGTAAAAATGCTGAACGGAAATCTTCCTGTCTATGACAATGGATTTTTTGTTGGCAGTGGCAGATGCGCTGGATGCCATGGTGTGGATCCTGTTGGATTTGCCAACATAACAGCTGAAGGTGAATTGGTCAACCCTAGTGAGAACTGGCGTGCTACGATGATGGCCAACTCAGCCAAAGATCCATTTTGGAGAGCTAAATTGTCACATGAAATAGCTGTTAATCCTGCTCATGCGCAAGACCTGGTAAATAAATGTACCAGTTGCCACGCACCGATTGGCCGATACACCAACTTATTCAATGGTATTGAAGATTACGATATCAATCAATTGCCAACGGACTCTATGGCACGCGATGGTGTCAATTGCAGCGCTTGTCACCAACAAAGAATGGATCAAGTGGGAAAAGATTTTTCAG
>CANGVU010000264.1 GCA_947457325.1 Flavobacteriales bacterium
CGAAAAAGGAAGTACTGATGGGGAATCCTGAAATACCAAGCGCGGTAATCAGGAATAGAGTTGACATCTTAGGATATTTCCAAGCCATTCCCTGGTAATCGAAAAGGGTAATAACCTGATGCTTGCTTTGTATGAAAAGCAAGATGGCCAAGCCGATGATTCCAGAAAGGACTACGCCACTTAAGTACATTGTGGTTTCTTTGGCATTCAAAGGTTGATTCAAGGACACTGCTAAATCAATCAGGAAATGAGTGCCAATGACAAAAATCCAAGCATGTATTGCATTTTCCTTTTCCGTATAGCCGCGTGAAATGAAAACAACGGCAAGAATGCCAACGATCAAACTACCGAGTTGATGGAAGATGCCATGGGTCTCATGTTCTCCATTGGGTATCATCATCAAACCAATGCAGTATATGGGTAAAGACAACAGCATCAATTGAAGCAGAGAAAATCGCTTGAATGGTTTTCCGATCCATTTTAGCGGACGGAAAATCAATAAAAAGATGAGGTAATCCAAATTCCATTCTTTCAGTCCCAAGAGGTAGATGGTGGATTTAAACCTACGCATTCCATTTGATGAATGGATTGTCTCATTACTCTCTGCGGGCTCAAAGGTTTGTTCTCTGATCTTTAAAGCCATGAGGGATGGAGAGGTCAGCAGCTGGTAAGAACGAAGGAAAGCATTGCCTGCAAAATGAAGCAATGCGATTGATTCTATACTAAGAGCAATCTCAATGAACATAATCCCAATTTGTGTGGCCGAACTATAAGCAATTTGACCTTTCAAGGTGTTCTGGGTTTTGGTGATCAAATGGCTGATGATGGCGGTAACTCCTCCTATGAAGCCGATTACCCAGCGTGCTCCAATATTGGCACCCCAAATGTGGTCGGTTCTGAGCAGCAAAAAACAGCCTATGTGAATCGATAATGCTCCATAGAATATGGCACTGGAAGGTGTAGGACCTTCCATTGCACGCGGCAGCCAACCGGTAAACGGATATTGAGCCGATTTGGCAATGGCAGCCAGGATAATCATGATCGAAATAAATAGCGCTGTTGAAGGATGCATGGTCAATTGATCATGAACCCATCCCCAATCTTGAATTTCAGAGAAAGAAATGTTGCGATGCCACAAGTGATGGCTCATCCACATGGTTAGCAGAATCCCAATATCGCCAATGCGATAAATGGAGTATACCTTGACGCTGTTTCGAACCGGTAAATACCTGAATCTGTAAAAGGAAATCAGCAAGAAAGAAGATATACCAAGAAACTCCCATCCGATGAATAAGGTTTCAAAATTGCCGGATAAAGCAATGATGGTATACCCAACATAGAACAGCAGAATGGTATTGAAGTATCTTTTAAATCCGAACTCCTTGTGCATATAGCGTCTGCTGTAGGTAATTACCATGAATGTGATAAATGATCCCACCCAAGTAAAGGTCAACGAAGTTCTGTCAACCAGAAAGTCAATATAAAAATCATAGTCATGGTTGTGGTAGATGCTCAAGTCATGTAGATTGTATGATGACTCCGGCATGAAAAACCACATCAGCACTGTTCCTGTGGTCAGTACAAAGTGAATCAAGCTGGAGAAGTAGGCCAAACCACCAATCGCTTTTTCATTATTTTCTTTGATGAATAAGCTCATCAAAAAACTGAAGATTGGAAGGCCTGCCAATAGATGAATGAAATGGTTCATGATACTACCTCCTCTATTGTTTGCACAATCGGTGCTTTTTTGGCTACCACATCTTTAATGGAGATGTTTTGCTGTTTTAATATACTTTCTGACGAGAAAACCATTTCTTTCCATTGACGATTTTTGAGCATTTTTGTTTTTTTGGTGAGGGGGTCAATCACGCTGATTTTGACCCATTCATTGTCAATCCAATCATGCAGTGCTGGAGTATTCTCAATGACTTTTAATACAATATTGGGGTCTTGTTCAATGATGAATAGGATACGAACCGGTTCATGGATTTCAACCATTTGACTAGGCAGTCCGGGTCTCAAATCACCATCTACTCCATTGCTCAAACCAAATAATCCAACCACGTTGTGCGGCAATTTGGAGCCTGCTCCCAAATTCTGCGAGTCCACACGAGAGAAATAATACTCTAGGTTGATGCCGCCGCAAACTGGCACTGCAGCCTGAATGATGCCCTTGAGCAATTCGCCATTGGGGTCCGATGAAGGATCGTACGAATTCAAAAACGGACGTTTGTCCAAGTACAGACCATTGCCCAACTGAAAGTTTCCAATAATGACCAAAGCATTATCCGTATGGTTCCATTCTGGTCTGATTTCGAAAAGAGAAACAGATTTTAGATTCATTTTTTGGATGATGCGGTTTTCATCCGAATCATTTTTCAATTCATCGAATCGGAGCGATCTTTCTTTTTTGTTCGCCAAAAGAGCTGCTTGGAATGAACGGTTGTTTTCTTCGTGTTGTCTCTTCTGATTCTCTGAGAATTGCGCATCATTATAAAAGAAAATCTCATCATTGGTTGTGTCATGCAGGGCTCCAACAAATCGGGTGTTGTCGGGGATGTTGATGCCCATTTCACCTAAAGCTACTCTTATTTCGGGCTTGTTGGCTATCAAAGCAAAAACCCTAGCGTTGACGCTTCCAGGGCGACCGCTGCATGCGCCGCAATCGTATCCAGCAAAGTAAGGATTGTTAATGGAGCTAGCGCCATGTCCAACGATGTAAACAAGATCTGCAAATTTCTTGGTGAGCCCGATACTCTTTAACACCCCAGATACATATTGTACCATTTCTTCTTTTGTGAATCCTACGCGAAGTCCCTGATGCATTTCTCCGTTGTTTTCAAATACAATATCGGTGTCATTTGACATGTAAGAATTGGACTCTGTTCCCAGCAAAGATTTTTTAGGGAAGAACAAATTCAATAGCAGTTTGAATCCAAATACAATTCCAGCTAAATTGGAAATGAGCCATCCTTGTGTAAATCCATGACTTCTTTGATGAACATGCGATTTCTTTATTCTTTTCGCATCTTTTTTTTCCAACAAGATGGTCTGTGGATTTACGGGAGCAGGGCAGGCTTTGGAATGCAAATGTCCCTCATGTTGAAGAAAGTAAAATGGCAACCCAAAGAATCCGGGTGTTCCAAAACTTTGTGAATTAGGTTCAATCAAATGCAAATGTCTGCGCAAAGTGTATTCTCTATCATCAATGCAAAACAAAGCCTGGAATTTAGGAGC
>CANGVU010000265.1 GCA_947457325.1 Flavobacteriales bacterium
CAACTGGCCATGTTGCCTTCATTGATGCTGTACATGGTGCTGGTCTCAGGAAATTTCATATCTGCATGGGACAAGCAAAATTCTCCAATGCTTGGCTCCAAAGTAAATCCATTGACACCGTGCCCTGTGGTGTATACCAACATGGTGGATGATCCGTAAATGACATAACCGGCAGCTACCTGATCAGAGCCTTTCTGCAGAAAATCATTGACATTGGCCAAATCACCGAGAGAGCTTTTTCTTCTGTGAATAGAAAATATAGTTCCAATGCTCACATTCACATCAATATTGGATGATCCGTCCAAAGGGTCAAATAGGATGACGTATTTGGCTTTCCTGCAATGCTCTAGGTCAAAAGCAAAATACTTTTCATTTTCCTCACTTCCAGCGCCGCAAACTTGTCCGCCCCATTTCACCGCATTTAGCAATGCTTGATCAGAGAAAACATCCAATTTCATTTGGGTCTCCCCTTGAATATTGGTAGTGCTTTCTGCTCCCAAGATATCTTGAAGTCCGGCCTTGTTTACCTTGTGATTGATGATTTTAGCAGCAATGCTGATGTCCGCTAACAATCTACTTAAATCTCCAGAGGCAAACGGAAAGTCCGCTTGACGCTCCATGATGAATTCATTCAAGGTAACCATACTCATGCTTCAAAGGTAACGGATAACCCCATTGTGGACAACGATTTTCCTTAGGAAAAAACTTCGTTGGTGAGCCATATAAACTCTGCAACCCCCAATTGCTCTGGTCGTTTCTGGAGAATTTCATGTTCCCAAGTTTTGGGGGCAATTAGACTTTTGATGGAGTTGCGCAATGTCTTTCTGCGCTGATTAAAGGCCAATTTAACCAACTGAATAAATTGTGCTTCGTTACAACCCAGAGACGTATTGTCTTTTCGCTTCATTCGGATGACTCCGCTTTTTACTTTGGGTGGAGGATTGAATTCATTTTCATTAACGGTGAACAAATACTCTACATCGTACCAAGCTTGTATCAATACGCTGAGAATTCCGTAATCTTTTGTGCCTGGCCCATTGGCCACACGAAGGGCCACTTCTTTTTGAAACATGCCCACCAATTCTGGAACATGGTTTTTGAAATCCAAAACATGAAACAATATTTGTGACGAGATGTTGTAAGGAAAATTTCCAATTACTGCAATGGGCTCTTTGGAAAACGCTTCCAAATTCATCTTGAGAAAGTCAGCAGAATGGATGCGGTTTTTCAGTTGTGGGTAATGCAAGTGCAAATACACAATGGATTGCTGATCTACTTCTACAACATGTGTTTCATAAGGCAATGCAAGGAGATGTTGGGTCAACGCTCCAGTTCCTGGTCCAATTTCTAGGATTTTTTTATACTCGCCAAAGCCGGTTAATGCATGGGCAATGTCAGCGGCGATTTGTGGGTTGATCAAAAAGTGTTGACCCAGGTGTTTTTTAGGAGCGACGTACATGGTGTGGTTGAATGGATGAAAATTGATACCCCTTTTGACTAAGCGCTTCTAACACCGCTGGGAGGGTTTGTAACATGATGGGACTGGCTTTGAGGCTGTCGTGAAATACGATGATGGATCCGGGCTTGGTGAGCTGTAACACTTTTTCAATGCAGGTTTCAACCGACAATGAAGCATCAAAGTCTCCTGTGAGCACATCCCACATGATGATGGAATAATGCTTGAGCAATGCTTTGGTTTGTGTGCGACTGATTTGTCCATATGGCGGTCTGAACAAGGTGGATGGATTGTTCTTTTTGGCGGTTAGAACATCACGCAAGTACTGGGCATATCCTGTCTTCCAGCCATTTTTATGGTTTTGGGTATGGTTGCCTACTTCATGACCTTCGTCCAAAATTCTTTGAAACAATTGTGGATGATTGTCCACATTTTTGCCAATGCAAAAGAACGTTGCTTTGGCTTGGTAATGGGACAAAAGATCCAGCACCTTCTCTGTAATGATGGGTGTTGGCCCATCATCAAAAGTCAAGAAAACCTCTTTGTTTTCGGTCGGGATGCGCCAAAAAAAATCTGTGCCCAATGCACGAATCAGCCGAGGTGTTTGGTGTAGATACATGTTTCATGGCGAAAGTACAAAGGATTTAATGGTCTTGACAGCACGAGTACTTTGTCCTGTCCATACTTCCAATAGCGCATAATAAAGTCCTGGCGGACAAATGCCGTTGAAATTGTCCGTTCCATCCCAAGTCCACTGCGCGTGATTGCCTTGCCAATCGCCGTGGGCTATGGTTTTCATTTCATAACCTTCCAAAGAGAGTATTCTAAGTTTGGCCTCAGTTCCTGCTTGTTTTCCTTGGTAGGAAAAGGCGATGATGTCCTGATAACCATCTTGATTGGGACTAAAGTATTCTGGTGTGCATTGAAATTGGTTTTCGTTCAATGAATAATTCCATTGTTGTGAATTGGGACAACCTGGCGTTTGACCTCCCTTGCTTGAGCTTGCCGATAGCCACGTTTCTTTGGTCAAATCTCCTTCTACCCTTTCCAACGATACTCCTTCCGTATCGATGAGGTAAGGATGGTGCATGCTGTCTTGGTAAATTAAGGTATCGATTTTGTAGAAAGAATAGCCCAAGTAAATGGTACCTTCTTCAACTGTCATGTAGGGAAGTTGATTCACCAGATGCACATTTTCTGACGAACACTGAGCAGGGATTGGATTTTCTGTCAAAGCAATTCTGTCTTGTGCACGAATAAAATGATGGTGGTGTTGAATACCGTATAAAGTCCCACTTTTGTTTTCAATCCAAAATTGATCCAAGGCTATGTTTTGATCACTGTTGTTGTATAGTTCAATGAATGGGCTTTGATCTTCCTTGGGGTCGAAAAGCACTTCATTGATTAGAATCTTTTGACCTGAAAATGTTTCAACGATGGGAAGATTAATTTCTATTTGAACAGGAATGGAGTTCGCGCAGAAGGATACGGAATCAATGATCAGAATCGAATTTTCTCCATATTCAGGGAGTTGAAGAATCAAGCTATCGCTTGATGATTGGCAGGGAATAGTGAGCAGTTCATTGTCCAGCAAAAGAACCATACTATCCTGCTCCCAAGGTAGATTGGACCAAAGAAAAAGTCGCTGATCATCACTCAAACCCCAATCTTTGAGTTGCGGAGGAGGGGCTTGAAACGAGGCATCTAAAATCGAGTTGGATCTTCCGGGTGTTGCGCCGCTGGCGTTGATGCAAGCAGACCAATTGAAATCTCCA
>CANGVU010000266.1 GCA_947457325.1 Flavobacteriales bacterium
AATGAAGTCATGCCGCAATCATCTGTTACTTCTAGACAAATTGTGCCATCTGATGAAGGTATATAATTATTGAGGTTTTGATTTGTTCCAATGTTTTGGTTGTTAAACGTCCACGAATAGTTGTAATTGGGAGTGCCACCGGACACATTGTTGGTGAATGCAATAACCTCATTGGGACACATGGTGGAATCAGTTGTGGTTAAAGTTAAAATTGGAGAGATGGGAGCGAGTATCAGAAGATTGGCATCTAAGAAGCAGCCATTTCCCCAAGAAACGGTATAGGTGTAATTTCCAAAAGCATTGTTTATTCCGTTCAAAATTCCATTGGGAACGGTGTTGCCGTTGGGGTCTGTCCAAACGCCTGTACTTACTGGATTTCCAGCTAACAAGTCAGTTAATAGCACGTTGCTGGCATTTGCACATAGGGTTGTTGTAGAGTCTAGGCCTGGGTTCATTCCAGGCATTATGGATACCATCACTTCATCAGTACTGGCGCAAGCAGGATGCCCAGAGGGAAAACCTACCAAAGTGAATGTAGTGGTTTCATCAATGTTCAGTACCTCTGGATTGAGAGTTGTGTTATCAGACAAATCAGTGCTCGGCGTCCATAAAAAATCATAGATCGGACCTCCACCTATTTCAAGACCATCTGGAGTAAAAGCGGTGACTGTTATGGTAATAACAGGTTGTACACTTCCATCGGGGTTAATGGAAAAGGTAATGCATCCGCTAGGGTCAGTGGAGACAAATTGTTGGGGAGGATTTAAAGTTGCCGGTAAACCTGTTCCTTGCCCCCACGAAAACAGAACAGGTGCATTCACATCAGTGCCATTATAAATTTGAAACAAATCACAGCATGTCTCTACTGATCCGGAAACTGTTATGGCCATCATGGTTCCATCGCTGGCATCCGGACAGTAGGTTTCTGTTAGGAAGGTGCTAGGTTGATAGGGGATGTTATAATTATTCATACAATCGGTACATGATGGCATTCCAATAAAGCCACCTTGCAATTGTGTTGAACCGCATCCCAATTCAAAATCAGCTCCTGCTGTTACTTGCAACGCCTCAAATGTTGTCACCGTAAATGAAGTGCTATTGGAGCAGCCAAAATCATCAACAACGGTATAAGTGAAAACATCAGTGCCGGCTTGTGTTGGAACAATGCTAATCTCATCTGCATTGCTGTCATTGATCGTGGCATAAGAAGGAAGGGAAGCTGTATTCCAAAAACTTTGGCTGGCATCTATGCCAATATCCGGTGTGAATTGAGCATCAGGAGGAAAAAAATCAGGATTTAAATTTAATGCAAAAGAATAAATCTGACCATCATCTATTGCCCAATTGTCAACCACTGTCAATGTCCAAATCCCATTGGCTGGACAGCCTACCAAATTGGAGAAGGGTTGGATGGGTTGGTATGAACCAGCAGGCAAGGATGTCCCACCGCCTACATTAGTGGCATATTCTACCCATGTTTGATTTTGTCCTGGAGCAAAACAATATTGATAAGGGATTCCAATTGTTGCGGGATCATTACAAGGGAAATCAGCCATGTTGGTTGCCGGGTTGGGTTCACCCAAATCCAATCCGCCGCCGCCTTGCTGGTGAAAGGTCATGCTCTGACCATTAGGGCATGTGAGTATGACAACAATGTCCCCTATGAAACTATGCTCCATTTCAAAGCAGATGTCCACAATATCCGTCGTGTCTTCAATGATGGTTCCTGACACAAATCCAGATTGGTAAATCTCAACATCTTGTGCTACGCCCAACTGATTATCCGTGAAACAGCCGGTTTCAACCTCAGTTGCACCGTTGAATCCATACCAGGTTACTTCGTAAATATCTGGCTGAGCAATGAAAGAAACCGATTCTCCTACACAAATTTCCACATCTTCCTGGAAGTTTACAAATTCTGGCTGTGGGGCAACTAAAACCTCCAATGAAATAAAATTGGTATTGGTGCATACATTATCTGTGTTGTCATCTTGTACAAAAAGTTGAACAAAGTACTGGCCAGGTTGAGACCAAGAATGACTCACTATTCCATTGTCGGTTCCACTTGCATTTGTTCCATCCATGAAATCCCAGTTATATCCTATTAGGTTGTAGCCAGTGGCGGCATCTGAATCGGTTTCTTGAAATTGAACTTCTTCGCCGATGCATACTTTGATGAAATCAGTTGCCCCATTTTCCCCGTTCAATATTATGCCATTGGCCAGCGGAGGATCACAGGGTGTAGAGCAACTTACAGCACCAGAGAAAGTTCCAGTGCCTTGGTCATTGGAAACAAATTGAAAGGTTAAACACCCTGTCGCATTGGTAACGGTAGCTGATATATTGGTTCCTTGGATGGAAGTGCCTCCGTAATTGCCTAATGAAGGTGAGTTTGTATTGGGCCCATCAAAGACATACATTTGATCGGAATTGTTGCCATTACCTGGCTGGGTATCAATAGTAGATAAATTAAATATGGTAAAAGTTGCAGTTATGGCGTCACCTGGTGTGAACGGACAAAAGGTGACCGTGACATCTTCGTTATTGCCATAGGTAGGGTTAGAACTACCACCTGAAGCTACAATACCTGAGGTTTGTCCTACGGATGGATCACAAACAGTAAAAGTTTGGTTGTTCGAAGCTGCGTCAAATACAACTTGACTCTGTCCAAAAGTTTCTAAAGAAGCAAAAATCAAATAACCAAAAAACCAGATTTTGTAAATGTTTTTCATAGGTAAAAGGATATAGTCAAATTTAGTAAAAAATAAGTTTGTTTAAGTAAATGATAGAATTTTGAATTCTGAAAGCTTGAAAACATCATTGAATAAAAAACAGAACATTTCATGTTCTTGCCATTGTTGTTGCTCATTCATTTTCAAGCAAGCTTGTATGAATGACCCCCAACAAAAAACCCTCAAAAAATCTTGAGGGCTTTTTTATTCTCTTAGTGATCCCGAAGGGATTGCAGAACCCTGCTTATCCGAATTCCGAGAATAAAAAACAGAACATTTCATGTTCTTGCCATTGTTGTTGCTCATTCATTTTCAAGCAAGCTTGAATGAATGACCCCCAACAAAAAACCCTCAAAAAATCTTGAGGGCTTTTTTATTCTCTTAGTGATCCCGAAGGGATTATAGAACCCTGCTTATCCGAATTCCGAGAATAAAAAACAGAACATTTCATGTTCTTGCCATTGTTGTTGCTCATTCATTTTCAAGCAAGCT
>CANGVU010000267.1 GCA_947457325.1 Flavobacteriales bacterium
ATGGAGAGAACTTTTCCGTTGTCGTCAAAGTCAACAACTCCATAACGTTCTGGGTCATGAACATGATAGGCAAAAACCAATCCTCCTTTTACATCGTTGTTCTCACGCAGAATTTTCCCCATTCCTCGGCCGTAGAATATGTTGTCTCCAAGTACAAGGGAAACTTTGTCTTTGCCAATGAATTCTTCACCTAAAACAAATGCTTGTGCAAGACCGTTGGGAATCAATTGCTCTGTGTATTCAAAGCGACACCCTATTTGACTTCCGTCCCCAAGTAATCTTTGAAAGTGCGGTAAATCTTGTGGTGTTGAAATAATGAGTATTTCGTTTATCCCAGAGAGCAATAGGGTGCTCAGGGGATAATAAATCATGGGTTTATCATAAACGGGCATGAGTTGCTTACTCACTGCTTTTGTCAATGGATACAAACGGGTTCCAGAGCCACCTGCTAGAATAATTCCTTTCATTATGGGTATTCGGGTTTGGGTTTTTTGACGGATTTTCCCTTGTGGTTCAGAAGGTTTTTGGACTTTTTATTTCGCTCGCGCGTATCTTTCATTCTTTCCGCGTTGTCTTTTCTGTGTCCTGCATAGTCAAATCCTTTGGTTGACTTTCCGCCATGACAAGCCGCTAGCGATACAATAACCAAGAGGGAAAGGATTGAGAGAAGTAATCTTTTCATGAACCTAATTTAGGCAATTTCCGGGAAATCCTCATCCAAAACATCATCGGGTTCCTTTCTTTTGAAATCATCCGTAGTGCCCGATTTTTGAAAAGAAAGGAGCATGGCTGGCAAAACGATGAGGTTGGTGAGCATTGCACTCAATAGTGTTAATGCAGTTAGGATGCCCAGCGCTTTTGATCCGTCAAACTGAGAAAAAGCAAACATGCCAAATCCCAAGAACAACACGATGGAGGTGTAAAGAATGGATGCACCGGTGTCTTTAACCGCAATTAGCACGCATTCATAGAGGCTGTGTTTTTTTGACCACAATTCTTGGCGGTACTTGGCTAAAAAGTGAATGGTATTGTCTACGGTGATTCCAAATGCTATGCTGAACACAAGTATGGTGGATGGTTTCAATGGGATATCAAAGAATCCCATCAATCCTGCTGTGACGATTTGAGGAATAATATTTGGGATCAAAGAAATGATGACCATCCTTGGCGACTTGAACATCCATGCCATCATGATGCTGATGACAACAATGGCAAAAAGCATGGAAGTAAACAAATTGTCCACCAAATAAGTGGTGCCTTCAAGAAAAACAATGCTGGTGCCGGTGAAGATAACTTTGAATTTGTCGGAAGGAAAGATGCTGTCCACCTTGGGTCGCAAGTCTTTAAGAAGGACTGCCATTTCTTTTGTGCCAATATCTGCAATGTGCGCAGTGATGCGTGTTTTGGATTTTGTACTGTCCAAGAATGCCTTTTCAGATCCCTTGCCGCCGTATTCATACTGAAAGAAGGGAGCGATGAAACTTTGCTCGTTTCGGGGAATTAATGTATAGCGCTCGGGGTGGCCATTGTAAAAGGCCTGACGGGCAAACTTACTGGCATCGGCAATGGAGAGGCTCTTGGAGAATTGGGTATAGGTGGCCAATGTATCCTGCAATTGTGAAATACGCGCAATAACTTGTGGTTTGGTGATAACGCCAGGCTTCTTGCTCTCCACCATGATTTCAAAGGGCATGACACCATTAAAGTGTTTTTCAAACCATTGCAAATCGGTAATAACCCTATCTTGTTCAGGTAAGTCATCGACAATATTTCCGGTAGTTTCGATCATTGTCATTCCATAAATGGAGATAGCAGTGATGAGAATGGTGATCCAATAAATGGGCTTGCGATGACGGGTAATCATCTTGAGCAAGGTCTCTAAGAACTTGAACAACCAAGCCATGTCCATGTGCTTCAAATGGCGCGGGCCAGGAGCTGAAGTGTAACTGAAAAGAATAGGGAAGGCAATGAGTGAGATGAAAAACATCAACATCGAATTCAATGCTGAAATAACGCCAAATTGTTTGAGCAATTCACTATCGATGAAAATGAAAGTAGCAAAACCAACAGCAGTAGTGGCGTTGATCATGAAAGAGGCTTCACCAACCTTCTGAATAACCCGAGCCATGGCTCTCATTTTGTTGCCATGAATGACAAATTCAGAATGGTATTTGGTCAGCAGGTAAATACAATTGGGAACACCAATAACAATCATGAGTGGTGGGATAAGCCCCATGAGCATGGTAATGGGATAATCAAACAACGCGATGGTTCCCATGGAGAAAATTACCCCAATACCAATGATTAAAGTGCAAATCAGCACCGCACGGAGACTTCTGAAAAACACCAAAATGGAAAGGGCTGAAACCAGAAGTGACATCAAAGTGAAAAATTGCAATTCCTTTTTCACTTTTGTCATCATGGTATTGCGCACAAAGGGCAAACCGGAAACATAAACAGGGATGTAGGTTTTTTCTTTGAATCGGTCACCCAAGGCTACCATTTGATCTACCGCATCACCTCTTCTTTTTGAATTGAAGATTTTTGAATTGATGAAGACCATGAGAATGGTAGCGTCTGATTTTGCTTTATAAAGCAATCCGTCGTAAAAGGGTAAGCTGTGAATTTTGTCGTGTATACTGTCTACAGTAGCCTGGCTGCGCGGGGTATATGGGACAATTTTTCTGAAGCTGAATTTGTATGAAGTATCAGCGCGATCCGTTTCTGTTTGAACCAAACTTTTTGAAATCACAGTATCGGCAAACATTTCATAGGCGTGCGCGATGGAGAAAATGCTGTCTACAATAGGAACTTGTATGGTTGTCATTTGTCCGTTGATCATCGTATCAACGGGAACAGTAACTTGCTTGATGGTTTCACCCAGTTCTTTCCAAGCATTGTAGTTGGGTAATTCCCAAATTTCAGGATCATTGCAACCAAAGACAAGGACATTGCCATCCTCAGAAAATTGCTTCATGAACTGCTCATAGGCCACATAGGTGGTGTCATCATGCGGCAGGACACCTGAAAATTGGTAGCTCATTCTCACATTTCGGGCTTCAAAACCCATCCAAAGGGTTAGACCCAAGAGGATGCTGCCCAATAAAATTCTGTTGCGTAAAATAAAACCTGCTATAACTCCCCACATATCACTAAAATATTGAATACAAAGAAACAAAAGGAATCAGCTTTGGAGGAAATAAAAATCATTAATTCAA
>CANGVU010000268.1 GCA_947457325.1 Flavobacteriales bacterium
CGTCCCCTTTGACACTTAAGACAACATCTTCCTTGGTGCCTACTTTCATGATGGTGGCATAGGTTCCATCGTCTTCGTTGACTTTTACTTTTTCAACCTCTCCAGACCCGGTGTATTTTAATTCAACCTCGGCATTGCTGACGGGTTCTCCCTCTTTATCCTTTACTTCCCCTTTGACCAACATTACTTTCTCTGGTTTGGCTTGCGGTGGCATGTTGAAAGAGTAAATGTCCCATGTTCTTTCACCTCTGAATTTTTTGGCACCGAAATACCCTAACTCTCCATCACTGCTGACAATGACGCCAATCTGATCGTTTTCGTCATTGATGGGCGAACCAATATTTTTGATCTCGCCACAAGAAAAGTCATCGTTGATTTTGGTGTAAAAAATGTCCATTCCACCTACACCCAAGTGCTCGTCACTGGAGAAATAAAGGGTTTTGCTATCCGCATGGAAATAGGGTGCCTTCTCCTGTCCTATGGTGTTGATGGGGCCTTTCATCGGTTGTGCTACGCCCCATGATCCATCGGGTTGTTTTGTACTATAAAACAAGTCGTGGGTGGGGTTGCCACTGCCATCTTTTAAGCATCCTTCACGAACGGTAACAAATACAAGGGTGTTGCCGTCTCCACTCAAAGTGGGTTGTCCTTCCCAGCCATTGTCTGTATTGACGTTGGGGCCCAGATCTACCAACTCCAGCCATTCGTAATACTTATTGCCGTCCTTGTCTGTTTTTTTGATGTATTGGGTGCTGAACAAATCAAAGTTACCAGGATTCTTGGGTTTGGGATTTTTACGGGCAACAATCATTTCTTTGTTGTCAATGGAGATGGTGATGCCGCCATAGTTTTGTCCTACATTGAAAGGGGAGGGAAGGGCAGCTCCGCCGTCAAAATTTTCATTGATGTTTTTCCTTTTCGACCAAGTCAATTCCTCAACCATTCGGGGTTCTACATCACCCTTTGCCTGCTTTTGAAATTGCCGGGTATAGAACATGAGTTCACCATCGGGAGAGAGTAGGGGCAAATACTCTTCCTGGTCTGTGCAAACGCCAAGAACTTTTTCAGGATCAAACGGGGTTTTGTTCTGATAAATTTCTCTGTAGGCTTTGACATGCGGCAAAGCTTCTTCTACTTCCGCATACTTCTTCTCATATTGCTTTCCCAATTTTGTGGGGTCATCTGAAGGAAATCGCAAAAACAATTCAAAGTATTTTATGGCATCATCGTATTCACGATCGGCATATGCCATTGCTCCTAAATAGTAAAACGGCTCTGGGTGATAGACATCACATTTTTCGACGAGTGATTTAAATAGCTCCTTGGCTTCGGCAAAATCCATTCCTCCACTCTTAGCCCTGAAGAACGCCATCTCTCCCAATTGATGAATGCATGGCAAACATTCTGGATCTATCTCAATGGCCTTTTGAGCTGCAGCTTTTTTTTCTGCGGCACTTTTATCGCGATCTTTGGATTGCTCCAATGCTTTGAGCGCTTTGGGTGATGAGACATGCTCACATCCTTCTTGTCCATTCACAGTAACAGAGACCACTGCGCATAGTCCAATAATCAAGTATTTCTTTAACATGTCTTACTCGTCTTTGGGTTTGCAGAAGTCGCCCAAATGGATTTTTCCATTTTTGTAATAGAAAGAGTAATTGGCGCCCAAAATCGATTCCATTTCCTGAATCGGCATTGGATCATCTTTAACGTATTTCCACTGGAAATTGGTGGTTTTGTTGTTGCCATCTATGGCAACACCGCTTCCGTTGGATATCAATGTTAATCGTTTGATGGCGCTCCTATTGTTTTCGTTGTTGCATATTGAATCACTTTCTTCGCAACATTTGTATGTTCCATAAACATCCTCCAATCGGAAATAGAAAATCTTGTTAGGGTCGCTTTCATCCCAGTCTTTGTTCAAGTCCTTAGCACCTTTTGCATTGTTCTTTGGGGTGTCTTCAGATACAGGTGAGTTAACTGGTTTTTGTTCCACATTATTATCCGTTGTGCGGGGTTGGAACTCGTTTTCACCAATTTGAGCGCTTGACACTTTCTTCCCTTTTTTGTATGCGGTTACAAAAGCATCTTCATATCCTTTGGCTTTCACTCCTGGAAGAGCTGCCAGAGCTTCTGACTTTTTGAAATACATACCTGTGGAGTAACGGTAAAGGTTTTTACCAGCATCATATTCCATATTCAAGTTGCCTATGCTGATTTCCCCCTCTAAAGCAGGTCGGCCAAAAACGCCTACCTGTATGGTGAAAAATCCGTCCTCATCATTGACGTTTTTAGCAGCGATAGTTTTTGAACCTAGTGGCAAATTTGGTTTTTCTTGTGAGTTAAAATTATCGTTGACTTCTTGAGAAGGATTAGCAGCAACGGTGCTCATTCCGACCCTTTTGCCATCTTTGTAAACCACTACAAATGCATCGCTGTAACCCATCATGCGGATTTCATTGCGTGCTTGGGTAGCTGATTTTTTATCAGGAAATAAGCCTGCCATATACCGGGTAAATCCATTGTTCAACTTTTGTCCCATAACAGGTGCAAACTCATTGAAGGTGTTATTGGGAATCGGATTGCGGAATGCGCCAACCTGAACGGTGTACACAATACCCATTGGCATTTGCTCATCAACAGGGATGGGGTTTTGGGCTCCGTAAGCAGATTTATTCATTTTAACGAAGAACGGCTTGTCAACGCGCTCGGCTTTTGGCATGAACAAATCACTTACGTTATCCTTGGTATAGCTATCCTTGGTCAGGACGATTCCATTCTTTTTCAACTGTTCGTCACTAAAGGTGAGTGATTGCAGATCACGCATAATTTCAGCATTGACAGTTTCTGAGTTCTCAGCAACTTCAGTGTTTGTTCCTGTAGGAATGTCAACCTTTACAGAGAGTGTTGAGTATTTGGCGCGAATCGCAGTTTCGTCATTGGACAATAAGAAGGCTTCATCTGCTGTATTGTACAACTCAAAAATGGCCAATGCATCCAAAGCCTTTTTCATGTGTGCATACATGTCAGCCACCATTAGTTCTTTGGCAAAAGCACTGCGCAGCGCCTTGGCTTTTTCAGAATCTGATGTTGCAACATCTGCCTTTTTCCGGTCAATAACAGCCAAATCACTGACTGAGTCTATGTCATTTCTCAATTGATTAATGAATGCAGATAGGATGGGTTCGTTTTTCAATGCATTAATAGACTCC
>CANGVU010000269.1 GCA_947457325.1 Flavobacteriales bacterium
ATACAACGAACAACAACACTCCTTAAAATAAATCAATGGAAAACGTTCAATATTTAAATGAACATCTCTGGCCCGGTGTATTGGGCCATTTTTTTGTAGCCTTGGCTTTTGCCGCAGCCTTGGTAAGTGCTGTTGCTTATTATTTCTTGGAGAAAGAAAATCAAAATACTTGGAAGAGCATTGCTCGCTATGGTTTCTACGTCCATAGTGTTGCCGTTTTAGGAATCATCGCTATGATGTTGAGTATTCTTTTCGGTCATTATTATGAATACAAATACGCCTTTGATCACCTGAACAATGGAATGCCGTGGAAGTATATGTTAGCCTGTTTGTGGGAAGGACAAGAAGGGAGTTTTATCCTTTGGATTTTCTGGCATGTGGTGTTGGGATTGTTATTGATGCGCACAGCAAAAGAGTGGGAAGCAAGAACCATGACCATTGTAGCGGGCGTGCAAGTATTTCTTTCGTCCATGCTATTGGGTGTTTATTTTGGGGATTTTCAATTTGGAAGCGACCCATTCATCCTTCTTCGCGATGTTGTATCCAATGCCAATTTGCCATGGACCAAAAATCCAGAGTATTTGTCACTGCCAACCTTCCAAGATGGCAAAGGATTGAACCCTTTGTTGCAAAATTATTGGATGACGATTCACCCGCCCACTTTGTTCTTGGGATTTGCTTCTACGTTAATCCCCTTTGCTTTTGCGATTGCTGGATTGTGGAAGAGAGA
This sequence comes from Flavobacteriales bacterium, assembly GCA_947457325.1. GTDB lineage: Bacteria > Bacteroidota > Bacteroidia > Flavobacteriales_D > Sanyastnellaceae > CAMCTV01. The sequence continues at coordinate 731 of CANGVU010000269.1, forward strand.
TTTGAAAGGATGGATGAAACCAGCTATTCCATGGGCCTTTTTTGGGGTAATGATTTTGGGAACGGGTATTCTGATGGGAGGAGCCTGGGCTTATGAGGCACTAGGTTTTGGTGGATTCTGGGCTTGGGATCCTGTAGAAAACGCATCCCTTGTGCCATGGTTGACATTGGTCGGCGGTGCGCATTTATTGCTAATCAACCGTAGAAAACCCATTAGTGCTTTCACTACATTATTGCTAATCTTATCCAGTTTCATTTTGGTATTGTACTCCACCTTCTTGACCCGCAGCGGTGTATTGGGGGACAGCAGTGTACACAGTTTTGTGGACAGTGGTATTTTAGCACAACTGCTGGTTTATCTGCTTTTCTATGTTGCGTTGAGCACTTGGATGATGATGCCACACAATGCTTTTCGTGTTGCATACTTGGGAGTTTGTGCCATCTTACTCATTCTGGCTTTGGGTAATCTATTGACAATGCCTGAAAGCACTGCTAAAGACCTATTGCCAGGGGAAGGGACTTGGATTCCTACCCTGAGTATTATTTTCATCTGTGTTTCAGCATTGTATCTCTGGATAGCCTACCGCAGATACTATAGAGCGCCAGAAGATGAGGCGTCGTTATCCAGTCGCGAGTTCTGGATGTACATCGGATCTGTTGTTTTGATATTGATGTCCATTCACGTTACTGTTGTAACCTCAATCAATGTTGGGAATATCTTCCTGGTTCCGTTTGAGTCCTTCTTTAAATGGATGCATGAAACGGCTGGATGGGAATTTGCCAAACAATTGGCCGATCATCAATTCACGGCCCCATCCGATACAGAAAGATTTGAAGTGTATCACAAAGTACAAGTGCCTCTATCCATTTTGTTGTTTAGTATTATTGCCATTGGTCAATTTTTGGCATACAAAACAACATCATTCAAAAAGTTTTTACAACAAATTGCACCCAGCTTCATCATTGCATTGATCATCACCCTTTTGCTTTATTTCTTCACCAGCTTCAACGATGAGCAATTGCCCATCCTTCTTTTGGTGTTTACCACAATATTTGCATTGGTTTCCAACGCCCACTATTGGTCAAAGGTTTGGAAAGGCGGATTCAAATCCATCGGTGCCAGCATTGCGCACATTGGCTTTGCCATGCTTATTTTGGGTGCGGTAGTTTCTACATCTAGAAACTTCTTCATCTCTGAAAACCGTGTCGGGAACGTTGCTGATCTAGACAAGGAGTTCAACAACATGGAGGATTTGATGATTCTTCAAGGGGATACCATGCCCATGGGAGATTACTTCATTGTCTACAAAGAAAAATACAAGGATGGCGATCACCTCAAAGTGAAGGTTGACTTTTACGACAAAGAGAAAATCAATTATCAAGAAGGTGATTATCGTTCCATGCAAGGAATGATTTTCAGATGTATGAAATCTCATCAAGCCACTGAAAACTTCTTACACGATTGGAGTGAAGACTCTTTGTGGAGTGTTGTTCCTTCACCTAGATATGATATCCAGCAAAAAGCCAAGTTGTGGCAACCTGGTAGCGTCGGTGCATTTGCCTTTACATTGGAACCAAGTGTGCTTCAGTCACCCAAAGGAAATTCAAGAGAGCCAAGCATCCAGCATCGTTTAGACAATGACTTGTACACATACATCAAGTACATTGCGATGGAAGAACCCAAGACCGATTCCAATGGCTATTTAGAGCCCATCAAAGGTGTGGTTGCTGAAGGTCAAAATGTGAAACTTACAGAGACCATAGACTTTAAAATTGATAGCATCGTTGATGCAGGTCCCATGCCTGAATCATTGCCTCAAGACATCGTGGCCAAAAGGGTTTTTGTTACGCTGAAAGAAAATATTGCGGAGGAGAAGATGATTCTGGTAATGGCCAGTAAAAATGGTTTGGGTCAGATATTCCCGAGTGAATCTAAAAAGTTCGGCCTATTATTGGGCTTGGTAGAAAAAGATGGACAATTGGAATTGCAAGCGCAACAGCACAAAAGTCACAAAAAGGATTTGTTGATTTTGAGCGCAGAGATTTTCCCTTGGATTAACCTTTTGTGGTTGGGGTGTTTCATTATGGTGATTGGAACAACCGTTGCCATTTACAATCGAATCAAAGAACAACAGCGTAAGAACAACTGAATATGAGGTACTTCACCGTGTTACTTATTATGGCACTTCTGCCATTCTATACCTTTTCCCAGGAGAGCCGAAATTCTTACTTATCAGGGGCGATCAGTGGTGAATACAGTCAAACCAATCACTCCGGTTACGGATCAGTTGGTTTGGATGCATGGATACCCATTAAAAAGAAATACACGCTCAATTATGGTATCAGAATGGGTATTCCTGGAAATGGGATTTATGTAAGAGGAAGTGCAGGATTGATGCTCGGAGGTGCTTTAATAGGAGCCTCTGGTGAAGAAGGTGGATTGTTGGTTGCCATAGGAGCCATCACGAT
>CANGVU010000270.1 GCA_947457325.1 Flavobacteriales bacterium
TACCCTGTCACATATTACAACTGCTCAGGCATTTGTATATCAGATGTTGATTTGGACGGCGTTTGCAATGAATTGGAAATTTTAGGTTGCACCAATGAGTTAGCCTGTAATTATGTTTCACAAGCCACCCAAGATGATGGCTCATGTACTTTTTCCAACTCCATCACCAATTGTGATGGAATGTGTATTTATGATATTGATGCAGATGGCGTATGTGATGAATTGGAAATAATTGGATGTACAGATATTTCAGCTTGCAACTTCAATCCACTTGCAACAGATCCAAGTGAATGTATTTATTCGGAAATTTACTTTGATTGTTCTGGGTCTTGTTTATTGGATAGCGATGGAGATGGAGTATGTAATCAATTGGAAATTCCTGGATGTTCAGACACTCTAGCTTGCAATTATAACCCCGCGGCGACGGAATTGAATTGTGAATATCAAAACCCCAATTTTGATTGTAGCGGTTTGTGCTTGTTGGATTCAGACGCAGATGGCATATGTGATGAAGCAGAGGTTTTAGGTTGTCAAGACGCAGCGGCATGCAATTTTTTAGCCAGTGCTACAGACTCGGGTAGTTGTGTTTATCCTGCGGCTGCATTTTTGGATTGCAGTGGTCTATGTATCTCAGATTTTGATGGAGATGGCGTTTGTGATATCAATGAAGTTTTGGGCTGTCAAGATTCATCCGCTTGTAATTTTTTAGCTTCTGCTACAGAAGCAGGTGTTTGTGTTTTTTCGCAGCAATGGACTGATTGCAATGGGATTTGTATTGCAGATATAGATAATGATGGTATTTGCGATGAGCTTGAAATCATTGGTTGTAATGACGTCAACGCATGTAACTACAATCCATTGGCCACAGATTTGGATACTTGCTTTTATTCAAACGCAATATATGATTGCAATGGAATTTGTATTCAGGATTCCGATAATGACGGCGTTTGTAATTCGCTAGAGCAATTGGGCTGTATGGATAATTTAGCGTGCAACTTCAATCCCGATGCTACCGATCAAGGTATCTGTTATTATTCAACTGAATGGACCAATTGTCAGGGTGATTGTTGGAGCGATCAAGATGCAGATGGTGTTTGTGATGGGCAAGAGGTTTTAGGATGTACAGATAATGTTGCATGCAATTACAATGAGCTGGCAACAGAAAATGGCGGCTGTGTATATCCTATGGTTAATCAAGATTGCAACGGCAATTGCTTGGTAGATTCAGACGGTGATGGCATTTGTAATCAAGCAGAGGTGATAGGATGTACGGATGTTTTGGCTTGTAATTTTTTATTTGAAGCTACTGATTCAGGGATGTGTGTTTATCCAAATTTTGGTTACCAATGCAATGGAACTTGCTTGAATGATGATGATTTGGATGGTATATGCAATGAGTTTGAACTATCTGGATGCATGGATGTTTCTGCGTGTAATTTTGAGTCATGGGCTACAGATGCGGGTCTTTGTTTTTACGCCGAGCAATACTTTGATTGTAATGGCAGCTGTTTATTCGATGACGATTTAGATGGCATTTGCAACGAACTGGAAGTGTTGGGTTGTTCAGATTCAATGGCCTGTAACTTCAATCCTGCAGCTACAGAATTGCAAATCATGGATTGCGTTTTTCCATCTCAGGAAATTTGCAATGATTTTGATGATGATTGTGATGGGGAAATTGATAATGGGTTGATTTTAAATTGGTGGTTTGTAGATAATGATGGTGACGGATTTGGGGGCTTAGATTCCATTCAATCTTGTCAAACGGTTTTGCTAGGTTGGGTTTTAAATCACGATGATTGCGATGACCAAGATGCATTCATTAATCCTCTTGCTGAAGAAGTTTTCGATAATAATGTGGATGAAAATTGTGATGGCAATATTGAACTGGGAGTGCCGTACATACGTGCTGAACCTTTGATTGTTTATCCCAATCCCAACAGAGGAGATTTCGTGATTGCCTCTGATGATGTATTCTTCTATCAAATTTTAGATCAGCAAGGAAGGGAAGTGGCGCAAGGAGTTTTATCAAAAGAAAAGCGTGTCCAATTGAACACGCTTTCTGATGGTATCTATCTTTTTAAATCTTCAAAAGGAGTTGCGACTTTTGTGATTCAGAAGTAAATGTAGTTGTTTTTTAGGACAATACATTTCTTGAAATTACAATCTTCTGAACCTCGCTGGTTCCCTCATAGATTTGAGTGATTTTGGCATCACGCATCAAACGCTCTACATGGTATTCTTTTACAAAGCCATAACCGCCGTGAATCTGAACAGCTTCTACAGTGTGCTTCATCGCTACCGTTGAAGCGTACAACTTGGCCATCGCACTGGCTTGATCATAGTTTTGACCATTGTCTTTCAACCAAGCAGCTTTGTAAACCAACATGCGAGCAGCTTCAATTTCTGTAGCCATATCCGCCAATTTGAAAGCAATGGCTTGATGCTTAGAAATTTCCTTTCCAAATGCTTTTCTTTCTTTTGAATAGGCCAATGCCAATTCATAAGCTCCAGCAGCAATTCCCAATGCCTGTGCAGCAATACCGATGCGGCCGCCACTCAATGTCTTCATAGCGAACTTGAATCCAAATCCGTCTTCACCAATGCGGTTTGCTTTGGGTACTTTTACATCGTTGAAAAGAAGCGTGTGCGTATCACTAGCGCGAATACCCATTTTGTTTTCTTTGGCTCCTACGATGAAACCTTCCATGCCTCTTTCTACAATAAGGCAATTGATTCCTTTGTGCCCTTTGTCTACATCTGTTTGTGCAATAACCAAATAAGTAGAGGCACTGCTTCCGTTGGTAATCCAGTTCTTGGTGCCATTCAATAAATAGTAATCACCCATATCAATGGCAGTGGTGCGCTGTGAAGTGGCATCGGAACCAGCCTCTGGTTCTGACAAACAGAAAGCACCTATCTTTTCACCATTGGCAAGAGGAACCAAGAATTTTTGTTTTTGCTCCTCGTTTCCAAATGTCTCCAATCCCCAAGTCACCAAACTATTGTTGACAGACATGCAAACGGATGTCGATGCATCGATTTTTGAAATTTCTTCCATCGCCAACACATAACTCAAAGTATCCATGCCGGATCCTCCGTATTCAGGACTGACCATCATACCCATGAATCCCAAATCGGCCAATTGCTTGATCTCTTCAACGGGAAACTTCTGGTGTTCATCGCGCTCAATA
>CANGVU010000271.1 GCA_947457325.1 Flavobacteriales bacterium
CATCAAGGACCATTGGAAAATTTAACCCTAGGCGGTTTGTAACCTTTGAGGTTTGGTTTTGTTGTTCAGAATTCTGCGGTATATTTGAACAATGCGGAATTTCATTTTGATTATATCTATTTTTATGCTGACCTCAATTTCATGGGGTCAAAAACTAGTAGAGTATCAAACCCTGTATGCCCAAGAAAAATATACTCAAGTAGCCAAAGAAGTTGACTCCCTCTTTAAATGCTGTCCCACTCAAATGGGCGGACAAGCTGATGATTGGCAGTTTCTATTGGCCAATGCTCAAATGAAAGTGGGTAAATTCAGCGACGCCAAATCACATTATGAATCCATTTCGTATCACAATGAAACCTACCCATTGTATTACGGAATCTGCTTACTTAAAAATCAACTTTTTGAATTGGCCTTTGCCCAATTGAATGATTATTACCTCAATCACGGTGAAGAGTACAAAGCCATCTATTGGTTGGGAGAATGCTATTATTACATGCAAAAACCCAAGGATGCCTTGCGTGTTTTGCAAAAAGCAGTTGATTCCTTTCCTGATGATCCTGATGCCTTCTATCTGATGGGTATTATTCATACTGAAAAAGGCGATTACGAAAAGGCTTTTATCTACTTCCAAGCTGCCTATGATACGCGCAATACTTTATTGGATGCAAAATTCAATATGGGATTAACCAAATTCTACGCTCAGCAATTAGAGTCCGCTGAAGAAATTTTGTCTGAATTGGCGCTTGAAAAAACGCCACTTCTTCCGGAGGTTCTTGCACTGCTAGGTGAAATCCGCTATCGTTTGCACGATGAAGAAGGCGCTTGTGAGTATTGGAAAGAAGCCATTAATTATGGAAATGAGGAGTCTAAAGAAAACCACCAAAAGGTTTGTTTCGATAAAAAAGGAAGTCCTAAATTCAAGAAGAAGAGCTTTGTCTCTTTTTAACATCCGCAGTTATAATCCTAAGATTTCTTGCCAATTGGCCCTGATATTGAGTTCATTTGATCTGTAAATAATCTTTTCAGCTTTTTTACCGCTCAAGTAATCGTGGTTGTCCCAGACTCCATTCTTGTTCTCATCTGACCAGACTTGCAAATGGTACTTTCCAGGAACCAACGCTATCCCTTTTTCCAATTGACTTGGCTGATAGGCAAACTTCTTCTTCCCGCTTTCCAGAACAAATTGGTGATTGCGCCATTCATTGGGAATAGATTTAACTTGTAATTGACCATACTGCTCAACAGTCAACCATTCCACTGCGGCAAGCACCGTGTCCTTTCCCATAGACCAGTCGCCTGCATACATTCCACCTTTAATCACTCGCAATTGAGCATCACCTGCAAATCCTTTCATAGGGGGGGCTATGTTCAATATTCGTTGTTCTTTATGCCAATAACCATTCACATCAACTGTCGAATCTTGTAAGACCCATTTCCACTTTTTTGGCTCCCAACCCGATACCACCAAAGGCAACTTCAATAACATAGAATCACCTCCCAATACGCGTTGACCCGATGGAATAACAATATTTCTATTGGTAAAAGCCGCTTTAAAACAAGGGATATTCAAGGAGTCCTGAAAACTAGTATCAGAAATCATGAAGGTGAAATAACCCTCCCGTTCAGATGAATTCATTACCACAAATAATGAATCATCTTGATAGACCGACCGATACTCCAATGAATCCTTGGAACTTATTTGCGCCGGCGACCACCTGTGATCCCAAAAAGTACTCATCCAACCACAAGAATCCACATGAACATCCATGAAACCACTATTCGCAATCAAAGATTTGGCTTGCAGCATACTCAAAGAGTCAGGTATGGACTGTGGGGTAATTGGAGCATTTGTCCAATCCACTGCCTCTTTATCATCCCACCGGGCATTGCCATTGGCATCATTGAAGGTAATCACATAGTATGGAGTTGATGACAGATATTTTACCTGAAAAGTACCGTCCTGCTTGGTTTTTACTTGATACATTGGTTGATAAGATTGACCCATCAAAGGAAGCTCCTGTACGAGTTGAACCAATGACCCCGATGATTTTTCTAATGTCCAAGCATCTCTTACTTGACCAACTATCTTCAGGGAATCAATCATAGACCCTGTGCTGAACACTCTAGAAACTTCTACCGGGTTTCCTTCAGTATTGTCTACCACAGCATTCCCAAAGTCAAATTGATAAGTTGTATTATCTAACAAAGTATCTTTCCAAGAGATGGTCAATTCTTTTCCTTTTACTTGAACATCAGGGAATATCTTGAGCTGCGGAGAAAAGATCAATTGCCCCTGAACATCATTGATGGTTATGAATTCATCAAATGAAAAAGTTACTGAATTGCCTTTAAATTCAAGGGTTTCATTATTCAATGAGGACGACAACATCAACGGAGGCTGTGTGTCCTTTTCACCGCCATCTAAAGTTCTAATCTGAGCGCAAGAAGAGAAAACAACAATAAAAAAAAGAAAACTCATTCTCATGCCGCAAGTGTTTTAAGTAACAAGTCCATTAAAAAAGACAATTCTATCTCATCCAATTGATCAAATGAATTGAAAACATCGGAATCAATATCCAGAACTCCCAAAACCTTTCCTTCATGCATCAATGGAATCACCAGTTCTGACTTACTCAAAGAGCTACAGGCAATATGACCGGGAAACTCATCAACATTGGGAACATTTTGAATTTTTCTCGATTCCCAAGCTGCGCCGCAAACTCCCTTTCCCCAGGCAATGCGCGTACACGCAACAGGACCTTGAAAACAACCCAGAACCAAAGATTCATTTTCCACCCAATAATAACCTATCCAATGAAATTGGAATTGAGCCTGAATCAGCGCAATTGCATTGGCGCAATTGGCCAAAAAGTTTGACTCACCAACAAGCAGTGCGGGCAAAGCTTGCCTTAAATAGTGGTATCGCTCGTCCTTGGATTGAAAAATGGTATTGGTGATTTGAAAACCCATGCAACAAAGGTAAGAAGCGGCACCTTGTGTTTAACATTCAAGACTTATATTTGCCTCATATCAATGAAATATCAAAACATGCAGAATTTTGCCTCTCGTCACATCGGTCCCCGCGAGCATGAAGTTGCTCAAATGCTTAAGAAAATTGGTGTTGATTCCGTAGATCAACTCATTGACCAGACCGTTCCTGCATCCATTCGATTGCAGCA
>CANGVU010000272.1 GCA_947457325.1 Flavobacteriales bacterium
AGGCAGGCCATTTTTTCCAGACGAACAAGAACTACATCCCATATCACAAAGCCACTACCATTTGAAGTAGTTGGTCAAAGGTAATGAAAACAAAAGATAGAATCAACGGCCGTAGCTATTCCTTCTCAACAAGTGATGTACCTTGATCGATAGATGCGTAAAGAGCAATTTGGCATTGAGGTTTCTACCGATATGGTAACTGGCATCGGTGAGTTCAGTCATCAAGTCTTCAATGTTGAAGTGATTGATGAATTTAGAGAATTTATCTGCAAAGGCACGCTCTCCTGGGGTCATTTGTTCCAGTGCATCCCCAACGTAATTGCGCATGAGATTCTGTCGCACTTGTTCCAGAGCATATTCAAAAAAGTGTTTTTGAACTTCTCTGCCCCATCCGTGGAATGTGACAGATAGATCAGTGAGTGCCAACAAATCCTTTTTATAACAGAGCCTCATCCATTGTTGAAACGTATCGTCAAGCCCTTGATTGAAGTTGTCATTTAGAGCAAAAAGCATGGCTTTCCACAAATTACCGTTGGCGTATGTGGTTGACATGGTGGCTCTATCTTGTTCAATTTGATTTTGAATTAAAAAATCAAATATTTTTTGGTCCTCAATCTTGGGTACTTGTATGGTCTGAACCCTTGATAGCACTGTTGGTAGCATCATTTCCATGTTTTCCGTTACCAAGATAAAAAGAGTGTTGGAAGGAGGTTCTTCTAAGAGTTTGAGCAGCTTATTGGCTGTATCTTCTTTGATTAGCTCAGCCATCCAAATGACCATTATTTTTAAGCCACCATAAAACGCTTTAAGAGAAACTTTTCTTGCGATGTTATTGGCCTCAGCTACAGGAAAGAACAAGGTTTTATTTTCCTTGGTGATTTTGCTAATCCAATGATCTGTATTGAAATAAGTGTGCTCCAACAAGCAGTTTCTCCAATCTTCTGCAAAATCATCTGATAAGGTGCTTTCACTGCCACTGCTGGATTTATTGAAAAAGGGAAAGCTAAAATGGAGATCGGGATGCTGAAGTGTTTGAATGGATTTGCAGGATTTGCATTGGCCGCAGGAATCAGTGCTTGTCGGTTGTTCACACAACAAAAAACTACTCATGGCCATAGCCAGAGTCAAACCACCGTGACCTTCGCCACCATTGAACAAAAGCGCATGAGGAACTCTGCCTTCTTGTTGACTGTGGAGCAATCGCTCTTTCACCGTTTCTTGTCCAATAACCGTTCGAAAGGAATACTGCATGCGGTAAATTTACTAACTAAAGATGAAAAAGCTCATAGAAGATTTCAAGGGATTTGATGGGCGATGTTTTGTCGCTTTTTATGAAAAGATAATCCACCATTTGCTTCAATATCTCTCTTCTTTGAGGTGCTGAAATCTGCGGCTGGTAAAGGGATTCCCAATTTCCTTGAATGAGTTGTTGAAACAAGTAAAGTTGATTGTTTTCTGGTAGTATATTTTTTCCTGGGGGAAAGTAATTTTGACCAAATTGTCCGTCATTGATGTTGAACCAATCTGCATGCTCCTTGGTTACAATTGGGCAGCATCCCAGAGCTTTCATTAAGCCCACTAAGAAAACATAATGAAGCGGTTGTTCATTTTGAGTTTCATCAATGTCTCTTATGATCTGTTGAATCAAATAGAATAAAGGTGGATTTTGGTAGCCCTCTGTTAGGAGGTGCAACAGTATTTCTTGAAAGAACAGTAGTGTTGCACTTTTAACGGGGTGTATGCGAGCATTTAAAAGAACTGTAGTGGTTTGTGGCGTTTTGAGCCATTGTGCATGGTCCTTTTGTTCCTCTTTGCTTTGAAAACGGATTGTATCAAACAGATCAAAGGTTTGCATGGATTTGGAGCCAGCACTCCACCAGTATGTTTTTAAACCTTGTGACTCAGAGAATATTTTCACTAAGATCAATCGGTCACGAATTCTTTTTTTTTGAAGTACGATACCGATTAATTCTCTCATGGAACCCGAAGCTTTTTATTTTTGTTTAAAATTAAGTCAAATGGACAATTATCTTCCAGTAATCATATTGTTAGTCGCTCTTTCCATCTTTTTGCTTTATCGGTTCAAAGATGAATTGATTATGATGTTTCAATATGAGGATTTTGATGGCACCATCGATAATTGGGCAGTGGCAATGGTTAAAGGGGAAAAGCAGTTTCACCCTATGATTTCTTACCAGACAGATGAGGGTTCTGTTCGCTTCAGAGCGGAAGAATTTTGCATTGGAGAGCCCATGTATCCAGTTGGTACATCAGTAGTTATTAGAACGCATCCCAGAAAAAAAGCCATGCGTAAGGTGATATACCCTAAAGGCTAGTTTTTTTCAATCCATTGATAAATCTCTTTCATGCTAGGCTGAATGATGATTTCAATTCTTCTGTTTTTGGATTTATCATCAGGGTCAACAGGATGGTATTCACTTCTACCTGCAGCAGATAAGATTTGTGGTTGGACACCGCTGTTGGCAGACATTATTTTTACGACCTCTGTAGCTCTCAATACCGACAGCTCCCAATTGTCTCGGGGAATGACAGAGGAGTTCAGTTTATCAGTATCGGTATGACCTTCAACAACAATTTCCACATCATTTTCATCTTGTAATGCTCCTGCTATTTCCAATAATGCCTTTTTTCCATTTTCATCTACAGCAGTGCTACCCGAAGCAAAAAGCAATTTGGCCTCCATGCTTACGTACACCTTACCATCTTTTTCTGTTACGGTTAGGCCTTTGTTTTTAAAAGCTTCTAAAGCAGTGGAGAGTTTATTTTTTAGCGCGTTGGAAGCGCTGTCTTTGGCTGCCATCATTTGCTGAAGGTCCTTTAATTTGGTCTCTCTTTCAGCGATTGCATTCTCTTTTTCTTGAATGAGATTTTCTTTCTCTTTAATGACACCTTCTTTTTCTCTGATGGACTCTTCTTTTCGTTTAATTTCTTCCAATAGAAGTCTGTTTTCTTTTGAGGATGCCACCAGTAGAGTATTCATTTTTTGTGTCAGGGTATCATTGAGCACACTTAGATTTTCAACTTGATCAATGAGTGATCGGTTGGTCTTCCCATATTTAGTTGTGTCTTGAGACAACTCCTCTATGCTTTTTTTAGCTGTATTCAAAGATGTATTGCACTCTTTATTGGCGGCC
>CANGVU010000273.1 GCA_947457325.1 Flavobacteriales bacterium
AAAAAAGAAAGTCGAAATCCTAAACTGTGCTTGAACAATTCCGAACGCAAATCCAGAGTGATACTCTGCGCCATCTTATTGGCTTGATACGTCTGATAATATTGAATCAAACTCTCTAAAATCAATACCGCAACAAAAGAAATTGAACCCCAGAGGACAGCATTGGAATTTCCAGAAGCCAAATCTTCGTCTATCAATGAACGCATTTGCGCAGGACGAATGACGGACATTCCCGCCAAGACTAACACCCAAAAAAAAGTGAAATAAAATTGGAAACGATACGGAGAGCTCCTTTGGTATAAACGCCAAAATATTTTCTTATCAAAAGCCTTCCCTGCGCTATTGGACATATTTTCCTTCTTTTATGTATGGGTAACTTACTTGGGTAAGGTACAAACCACACGCATAAACACTATCACCTGCGGCACCACGCTCTTGCAAATCAATGATCTCCTGCATTTGTTGTGCATTCAACTTTCCTCTACCTACTTCTATCAAGGTGCCCACAACAGCTCTTACCATATTTCTTAAAAATCGGTCCGCTACAATGTGAAACACCCATTGACCCTTTTCGTTCACAGACCACTCCGCTTTTCGCACATCGCAAATATTGGTCTTTTGTCCGCCACCCGATTTGCAAAAGCTAGAAAAATCACCTTTTCGGATTAAAAGAGCTGCGGCCTCATTCATTTTTTTCATGTCCAAGGAATAAGGATAAAACATAGAACGCTGATGTAAAAACGGATCCTTTTTAAAATGCAAAAAATAATGATAACCCCGTTCTGTTGCATCAAAGCGTGAATGGCATTTGTCTCCTACTTGAAAAATCTCATACACCGCAATTGATTTGGGCAGCACTTGGTTGACTCTAAAGACAACTTCCGCAACTTCCTCAATAGCCTTCATTGCATTGAAGTGGGCATAAAACTTAGTAGCATGAACACCGGTGTCTGTTCGCCCGCAACCCGTGGTAATAACTTTTTCTTGTCTCAATAGTTTGGAAAGGGCTGACTCAAGAACTTCCTGAACAGACAAAGCATTGGGTTGACGCTGCCAACCATGGAAGTGTGAACCATCATAAGACAGTTTAATAAAATAGCGCGGCCACATTACATCTTCCATACAAACAAGAAAGGCGCAAATATCCTGCGCCTTTTCTGGTAATACTTAAAGAATTAAATAAATATTTTGCGATCAGTCTTTTTTCCCTCACATGTTACACGAACAACGTAGTAACCTGATGAAAGTTGACCCATTGGTACAATTGACTCTGAGCGTTGCCCTTTGTTTAAAACAATCTTTCCTTGCACATCAAAGACTTCCAACGAATAAGGTTTGTTGTAATTGCTCACCACGATGGACTCTTGAATGGGATCCCAATTGATAGACACTTGATTCTGGACGGCATTAGTTACGTTATTTGGCAGTACCGTAGACTCCATTGTTGCACTGTACACTTTGTCTCCTGAGCTCTGACCATTTCCATTGGCCGCCATTCCGGTTACATAAAATGTAATGGTACCAAAATCTTCACTCGGAGCTGTCCAGGTGAAATTGAACGTGTGTTCATCCTGAGAAGAACCACCGTTTGTATTATGGGTTACATATTGTCGAGAGCTACCGCTAACCGTGAAGTTCTCCGTGTGATTGTCCGTTCCTGCTGTAAAAGTTCCAACAGAATTACCGTTGGCATCCAAAGCCACAACACTGAATCCAAAAAGACTATTGCCCGTTTGGCCAACAGTCACTGACATATTATAAGTTTCACCCAAAGCGTGTTGACCAAAAATCATATTCGAAGATTCAAAAGAAACAAAACCACCCCCTGCATTCAAAGCTGTTCCTGCATGGCATTCAAGACATGTAACTTCACCTGGAGCACCGGTCTTACCAGCTTTACCACCCGAACTCAATACACCACACAAGAAGAAGCTTGCGCTTAATAGGGTTAAACCCAAAATCCATTTTGATTTCATATTCTCAAATTACTAGAAACAAGAGTACAAAAAAAAGGGATTCACATGAACCCCTTTAACATTTTGACCTATTGAATTATGCCCAACTGGCAATGCGCTCTCCTGCAAACTCGCCCGCTTCCAATTGCGCTCTCACCTTGGTGAAGCACTCAATGGTGTAACGCACATCTTCCAAAGTATGAACGGTTGTAGGAATCAAACGCAACATGATCACGTCCTTTGGTACAACTGGGTATACAACAATAGAGCAGAAAATACCATGCTTCTCACGCAATGTTAAAGTAACATTGGTGGCTTCACCCAAACTTCCTTTGAGGAAAACAGGCGTCACCACTGAATTGGTTTTTCCAATGTCAAAACCGGCTTCTGTCAATCCGCTTTGCAAAGCACGAGCGATTTTCCAAAGGTTCTCTTGCAATTCAGGTTTTGTTCTGATCATTTCCAAGCGCTTTAAGGCACCAATTACGATGGGCATGGGCAAAGACTTGGCAAAGGTTTGAGAGCGCATGTTGTAACGCAAGAACTCAATAACGTGCTGGTCGCTCGCTACAAAAGCACCTACAGTTGCCATTGCTTTGGCAAACGTTCCAAAGTAAACATCAATTTCAGCTTGAACACCTTGCGCGTCTCCCGCTCCGCGTCCCATGTTTCCAATGGATCCAAAACCGTGTGCATCATCAACAAACAAACGGAAACCGTATTCTTTCTTGAAAGCAACAATTTCCTTCAACATCCCTTGGTCACCTGCCATTCCAAAAACACCTTCGGTCATAACCATGATACCGCCACCTGTCTTCTCTGTTAACTTCTTGGCCATTTTGAGCATTTTCTCAAAGCTCTCCATGTCGTTGTGTTGGAATACAAAACGTTTTCCTTGGTGCAAACGCACTCCGTCGATCATACAAGCATGACACTCGCTGTCATAAACCACAACGTCATTTCTGCTCACCAAAGCCTCAATGGCAGACATGCAACCTTGGTAACCGTAGTTCAAAAGGAAAGCATCATCTTTCTGCATGAAATTAGCCAACTCATGTTCCAATTGCTCATGGTACTTGGTTTGACCGCTCATCATGCGGGCTCCCATTGGATAGGCCATGCCCCATGCAGCTGCAGCATCAGCATCTACTTTTCTGATCTCGGGATCGTTACCCAATCCCAAATAATTATT
>CANGVU010000274.1 GCA_947457325.1 Flavobacteriales bacterium
CTCCTTGAATCCTTTGAATGCAAACCAATCGATTGCAAATAGGATTAGGGTGAAAATAATGGGAACCAATACGCTTTTCATGCGGGAGCGAAGTTACAGCAGAAGAATAAAGATAAGATGGTAATTATTCTAAACGCAATTGAAACCGTTGATACAAATTTTCCAAAGCCGGATTCTCCTTTCTCCAGGCTTCAAATTTCTCCGCGTTGGTTAACATGGCTACCTTTAAATCTTGGATTTTGGTAATGGTTGTCTCAAAATTCAATCCAACAATACTCTCTTTGTCTTTGAAGTAATTGGCCAATTCACTTCTGATATCGTTGAAATAAATCACTTGCGTTTCACTTGGAAACTCCAATGTCATAACACCTGCATTATATTTCAACTCAGCCATAGACATGGCTGTTTTGATTTGCCCTATGGGCAAAACACCACTATTCAAAAAAGATTTCCAAGCCAATGAGACTTGTTCTTCTGAATAATCCCCTCCCAACTCTTCCACAACCTCTTGCGCCTTTTCCTCTTGTTCTTTGGCCTTTTGAACCATCACAGATTGGATAGAAATAACATCCTTGGATTTGGCAATGGTCTCTCTCAAACCGAGTGCAGGTTTTACTCTTGGCAAATCAGGAGCAAGGTCAACCTTCTGAGCGGACAGAGATGTGCTTGCTTCTGACATCAAGGATGATGAAGCGACAATTGGTTGAGAAGGGGAATAAGCAACGGTTTTGGTAGGCTGCGTTGGCGCGCCGCGGAACGGGATTATCCTATTTTTTTTTTTCGCCTTCCTTCCTGTTGGATTGAATGCTACAAATTTTCATGATGGTTAACTCAACTAGAAGCCTTTGGTGCTTGCTGGCCCGATAGTGAATATCACAGTCATTAACCAAATCCATAGCCTCTATCAAAAATCTAAGATCCATCAAAGCAGCTTGCTCCACATATTTTTGTCCAACATTCTCTGAAACTTCCAGGAGAGCGATGGTAGCGGGATCCTTAGAAACCAACAATCTTCTGAGATGGCCACCCCAACCTGATACGAAATGATGGGCATCAAACCCTTTGTTAAGAATGGTATTAAAAAGCAACAAAGATTCTGGAATATCCTCTTTGAAAGCCAAATCTGTCAATTTGAAATAGTAATCATAATCCAGTACATTGAGGTTCTCAATCACCAAATCATAGGTCAGATTTCTACCACAAAAAGCCACCACCTGATCAAAAATGGACAAAGCATCACGCATTGCCCCATCTGCCTTCTCTGCTATTACGTGCAGGGCTTCTGGCTCAAAGGTCACACCTTCCTTGCCTGCGATGTATGCCAGATGCTCTGTCATGTCCGCTACACGAATTCGATTGAAGTCAAAAATTTGACAACGACTTAAAATGGTAGGAATAATCTTGTGCTTCTCTGTGGTGGCCAAAATAAATATGGCATGGGCTGGAGGTTCTTCCAATGTCTTCAAAAAAGCATTGAATGCACCTGAACTCAACATGTGAACCTCGTCAATGATGTAAATTTTGTATTTACCAACTTGAGGGGGAATGCGAACGGTATCTACAATGCCACGAATATCTTCCACGCCGTTATTTGAAGCGGCATCTAATTCGAAAACATTAAAACTCAAATCAGTTCCTTCCTCAATAAACCCATCATTGACTGCCTTGGCGAAAATTCTGGCACAAGTTGTTTTACCAACACCTCTCGGACCACAGAAAAGATAAGCTTGAGCAATTTGTTGGGTAGCGATGGCATTTTGAAGTGTCCGTGTGATGGACTTCTGTCCAACTACAGTTTCCCAGGTATCGGGTCTATATTTTCTTGCGGAAACGACAAATGCTTCTGACATCAGGCAAAGATGCAATTGAATTGGCAAAAACAAAAATTCTTCTATCCACAGTTTTTACACAAGTACAAACACCCTATTATTGTCAAATGAATAGTAAGAATAAATTGGGTTTGAAGGATGCAGTGATGATGGGAACTGGCTCCATGATTGGGTCGGGAATTTTCATTGTTAGTGCAGGCATGACACAACAATTGTACAGTGGCCAATGGTTGTTGCTCATGTGGTTATTTACGGGATTCATCACCATCGCTGCAGCATTGAGTTATGGGGAATTGTCGGGGATGTTTCCTAAGGCTGGGGGACAATATGTGTATCTGAAAGAAGCCTATCATCCGATGATGGGATTTCTATATGGGTGGAGCTTTTTCACTGTGATACAAACGGGAACCATTGCAGCTGTGGCTGTGGCTTTCAGCAAATTCAGTGGATACTTCTTGCCCATCTTTGAAATGCGTCCTGAAAACATCCTGTGGCAATTGGGATCTTTTTCTATTTATCCTGCACAACTCTTGGGGATTGGGACGCTTGTAATACTTACTGCTTTCAACACGCGTGGCGTAGAAACAGGCAAATGGATTCAAAGCCTTTTTACAAGTACCAAATTGGTTGCCTTGTTTGGTCTTTTGATCTTGGGATTCATTTTTGGATTTTCAGCAGACACTTGGAACAAGAATTGGGAAATGGGCTTGCAATGGCAGAGTTTCAGCAATGCGGGAGTATTAACGGGATTGGCTTTAAGTGGATTGATTGGCGCCATGGCCAGTGCATTGGTGGGTTCCATTTTTAGCAGCGATGCATGGAACAACATTACTTTCATTGCAGGCGATATGATCTCACCCGAAAAAAATATTGGTCGAGCTTTGTTACTGAGCACACTCATCGTTACTGTCATTTATGTTTTGATGAATGTCATGTACCTTGGAACTTTGCCTTTATCTGACATTGCGCTGGCGCCGCAAGAGCGCGTAGGTGTTGCTGCCGCTAACGAAATATTTGGTCATACTGGGACTTACATTATTGCTGCCTTGATAATGGTCTCCACATTTGGATGCAACAACGGATTAATTTTCAGCGGAGCTCGCGTATATCAGACGATGGCCAATGACGGACTTTTTTTCAAACAGGCAGCCAAAGTGAATACCAACGGAGTGCCCGCTTGGGCCTTGTGGGCGCAATGCATATGGGCTTCAGTTTTGTGTTTGAGCGGGAAATATGGAGACTTGTTGAATTATGTTGTTTTCACCGTCATGTTGTTTTACATCTTAACCATTGCGGGGGTGATTATCTTGAGAATTAA
>CANGVU010000275.1 GCA_947457325.1 Flavobacteriales bacterium
AGCCTCGTGGTGGCCGTGATGTTCTTCGTGATGTCCCATTTTTATTTTGTTTTTACAAATGTATAAAACAGCGAGCGCAATCGTACATTTGCGACTCAAATTTTTCTTATGTCATTAAAATGTGGAATCGTAGGACTTCCGAATGTGGGAAAGTCAACTTTGTTTAATTGCTTGTCTAATGCAAAAGCCCAAGCTGCAAATCTTCCTTTCTGTACCATTGAACCCAATGTGGGTACCATCACGGTGCCAGACGAGCGTTTAACAGTATTGTCTGAGTTGATTAATCCAGAGCGGGTTGTACCAACTACCATAGAAATTGTGGATATAGCAGGTCTTGTTAAAGGTGCGAGTAAAGGTGAGGGCTTGGGAAATAAATTCCTTTCCAATATTCGGGAAACTGATGCCATCATTCATGTTCTTCGTTGTTTTGATGACCCCAACGTTGTGCACGTTGACGGAAGTGTAGATCCCGTTCGAGACAAAGAAATCATTGACATAGAGCTTCAATTAAAAGATTTGGAAAGTGTAGATGCTCGTTACCAAAAAACGGCCAAAGCAGCAAAGACAGGTGATAAAGAAGCCAAAAAACTTTTTGACTTTTATACCCAAATAAAGGAAAATTTAGAGCAAGGCAAAAGCGCTAGGGTAGTGGTGCCTCAAAATGAAGAGGAAGTGCGTTGGATGAATGATTTGCAATTGCTCACGTCAAAGCCCGTAATGTATGTTTGTAACGTAGAAGAGGCTTCTGTAAAGTCGGGTAATGCTCATGTAGAAAGGGTAAAAGAAGCAGTCAAAGAAGAGAACGCTCAAGTGATTGTCATCGGTGCTGCCATCGAAGCGGATATCGCCTCATTGGAAACTTTTGAAGAGCGTCAGATGTTTCTTCAAGATCTTGGTCTGGAAGAACCTGGTGTTTCCAAACTCATCAAATCAGCTTATCATCTGTTGAATTTACAAACCTACTTTACAGCAGGTGTCAAAGAAGTGAGAGCCTGGACCATCCACAAAGGAGATACAGCGCCTCAAGCAGCAGGTGTTATTCACACGGATTTTGAAAAAGGATTCATTCGTGCTGAGGTAATAAAATACAACGACTATGTTCAATTCAAATCTGAAGCAGCTGTAAAAGAGGCCGGTAAAATGGGTGTAGAAGGCAAGGAATACATCGTACAAGATGGCGACATCATGCACTTTAGATTCAATGTTTAAGTCAACGATTCACACATTCTTTTTGTTATGCATCTTGACACTTGTTGGTTGCTCAACATCTGCGGATCCAAAATTGGCCATTCAGCAAATCATGATCAAACAGTCAGAGGCATGGAACAACAAAAGCCTTGAAGGTTTCATGGAGCCTTATTGGCACAGTGATTCGTTGCGGTTTATGGGAAAGTCTGGTGTTACCAAAGGGTGGCAAGGCACATTAGAGCGTTATCAGAAAAATTACACGCCTGAGAAAATGGGGTCGCTTGATTTCAATGACCTTCATTTTGATATTCTTTCAAGTGAGGCAGCGTGGGTAGATGGGCAGTGGCGTTTAATGTATCCAGATACCATTATTTCCGGGAGATTTTCGCTACTTTGGAAACGCATCAATGGACAATGGCAAATTGTAGCCGATCATAGCAGTTAATCATGATTACACCGATTACATTCATTATTATTGGCATCACGGTTATTGTGTCTTACTTGGCATGGGAGAACACCGCACTTTTCAATCGTTTGGCTCTACATCCTTATGTTGTCAAATACAACAACGAGTGGGACCGAATTTTTGGCCACACCTTCGTTCATGCAGATTGGATGCACTTGGGTTTCAACATGTACACGTTTTATTCGTTTGGTCAAGTTATGGAGTGGGTGATGACCAACCCAGAGATATTGGCCCAAACCAATCCCTATTTTCAACCTTGGAGTCCCTTAATGGGTAAAATATTCTATGTATTGCTTTACTTTATTGGAGGTGCCATTGCATGCATTCCTGCAATTCTAAAACATAGTGACCAATATGCCTACAGGAGTGTTGGGGCTTCAGGTGCTGTGAGTGCTGTCATGATGGCCTTTATGCTCATCTTCCCTGAAATGGAGGTGGGTTTCTTTATGATTATACCTATGCCAGCTTGGGTGGGAGCCTTAGTTTTTCTAGGACTGGAACATTATTTCAGTAAGAAAGGACATGGATTAATTGCCCATGATGCTCACTTGTATGGTGCTTTGGGCGGAGCAGTTATGGTCGCTATTTGGGATTGGCATTTTTACCTACACTTTTTTCAGGTGGTTTTCAATGACCTTTTTGTGCATTGATTTCCAATAGCGCTTTTCTTTTCCAAACTTCTTCCATGAAACTTTCTCGATCCCTTGGCGAGATCAAAACATATCCCCACTTGTTGTAATGTATGGCAATTCTCCTCAGTGAAGCAGCGGGAGAACTCAAAGGATTGTTGCTTTTTTCCATTTTTCGAATGGATTGAATCTCAATGGAACGATACAAAAATGGACCCATGTAAATGCAAAGCTGCTGGTCATCCAAGGTATACTTAATACGCACTACAAAAAAATATATCAAAATAGCCAAGGCAAAATGAAAGACCATAAATAGTGGGTGCGTTTCTTGGGAAAAGAAAATGCCCTGACCAAGTATCAGGGCATAAACTGGAATCCAAATGCCCCAAGATATTGCCGAGGGGTAGGTGGAAATTTTCATTACGATTCTTTCTTATTCACCTTCATGATGATTTTGGTTTCGTTGGCATCAAAGTCAACCAACAATGTATCTCCTTCTTGCAAATTTGAATTGATGATTTCTTCTGCAATGGGATCTTCCAAGTACTTTTGAATGGATCTTCTCAATGGTCGTGCACCATACTTCTCATCATATCCCTTGTCGGCGATGAAATCTTTGGCTGCATCCGTTAATTCAATCTTATAACCCAAATCCGTTATGCGATGGAATAATTTGGCCAACTCGATATCGATGATTTGATGAATATGATCTTTGGTCAACGCATTGAATACAATCAAATCATCCACACGATTCAAAAATTCTGGGGCAAAAGCCTTACGAAGCGCAGCTTCAATAATTCCCTTGCGATCCATTTCTTCACTGGATGCTCTGGAGGAAGTTCCAAAACCAACACCTGC
>CANGVU010000276.1 GCA_947457325.1 Flavobacteriales bacterium
AAGGAAGACTGGGTTTGGGGTCTACAAACACCATTGAAATGGGGTGATGCGGATCTAGCTTGCGAATCAGTGAAACTGCCTCACTCAATTCACTGGGTTTGATAAATTGGCCATCGGGTTCATCACTAACATACCAACTCAGAAGGGCTGGATGATCTTTAAACATCCTCACTTCTTGCTGCAGTTTACGCAACTTTTCCTTTTTAACTGCAGGGGAATCACTTTCCTTTAATGGACATATTTGTTGAAGGTTGTAATTCACCCGTATCCCCAATTTTGCGCATAAATCCATGTAAGCCCTTCGGCGCTGAATGGTTGAATCTTCAATAGCTTGATAGGGTGAATAGAGGTTGAAACCATTCATGGCTTCTGTCCTGAGAATCCATTCAAAATCATCTCTTTCTCTTGCATAAAATCCAAAAGGAAAAAATTTTGCCCTTTGCTCATTTCCTACAAAATGATGTTGCGTGGCCATTGATGTTTCCAGCAATCCAGAGGGAAAATGGATCCTCACTGCATTATCCTTTCGGGGTAATGTTTTGATTTCAATGGTATCATAAGAAATATCTTGATTGATTAAAATCCTGATTGGCACCTCAATTTGACCGTCGCCAATAATTTCAAACTCCTCTCTTTCCAGTGGAAGCAGCAAAAAGGATTTCTGATGACTAGATGAAATACTATCGCGAAACATGATTCTGCCATTTCTCAAAAGAATTGTGATTTGTTGACTTTTTTGCTCATGTGATGTCACCCAACAAATTGGCTTTTCGTCACTGAAAAAATAACTATACTCAGGGTAAACCGTGGTTCGCTTTTGCGCAAAACCTGAATTGCTGAAAAGAATGAATAGAACAAACAAACTGATTTTTTTCATTCTTCAAAAATAAACCTACTTGGTTAGGAAATCGTATCACAAGATTATGAAGATATTTTGTAACTTGCCGGAGATAGCAGAATCCATGAAAAAAAAGATTTACTCGTTTTGTTTACTAGTATTAACTTCAATCCTTGCAACCATTTGTGATGCCCAGTTGACCGTTACTGCAGGAGGAAGTGCGTTTCAAATGAGCGATGCTTTGACAGGAAATGGAGTAACCATTCAAGGTAATCCGACCATTAATTGTAATCCCAATGCATATGGAGCTTTTGCCAATGGCGGAAGTACAAACTTGGGGATTACCAATGGAATTGTGCTCACAACAGGTAATGCACAAGGAATGGCGGGCGCTAACAACAACACAGCCTATGGCGTTGACAACGGTGTACAATTCAGTGATCCACACTTAACTTCAATAGTTCCTCAGGCCAATAAGGATGTATGCGCATTGGAATTGGACGTTATTCCGCAATGCGATACTTTGACCATTCGATTTGTTTTTGGTTCAGATGAGTACATGGAATTTGTCAATGAAGGTTTCAATGATGCCTTTGCATTTTTCATCTTTGGCCCCAATCCAGCGGGTGGCATGTATAATGCATACAATATTGCACGATTGCCCAACAACACCGTTGTGAGTATTGACAACGTAAATGCCAATAACAACAGTGCCTACTATGTAGACAATACCAATGGTTCTCAGATACAATATGATGGAAGAACTGTAGTTCTTTCACCCAAAATAAAAGTCATTCCTTGTCAAACCTACCACTTCAAATTAATTATTGGAGATAGCGGTGACGGAAGCATAGACTCAGGCGTTTTGATTGACTTCATCTCTTGCACCAACGCATTGGAAGCTTCAGTGAATGTTACGCCTTCTGAATGTGGTATGGACAACGGTGCTGCTAGTGTAACAACGAGTGGCGGTGATGGCCCTTTTGACTACAATTGGTCCTTTAATCCTAATTTCAATAGTGCGAATGCGACAAATCTTTCACCTGGCAGTTACTCTGTTGTGATTGAGGATCAGGGCATATCTTGTGCAACTCCGATTACGCTGGATTTTGTTATTCCTCAGGATGGACCTCTTCCGGAGATAGAATTGTTCAGCAGTGATGATAGTCCTTGTTTTGGAGATACTGTTGCTGTTTGGGGTGTGTGTGATACCACCTTTAGTTGGATAAACACCAACTACATTGGAATTTCGGGAGACACTGCTTTTTTTGTTATTGAGAACAACAATCAATTTGAAATTACAGCCACCAACCTTTGTGGATCCAACAATGCATTGCTCAATCTCATTCCGATAACGAGTCCGACAGCCAATATCCTAAATGATGAATTTTATTGCCACAATGAACCTTTGATATTAACAGGGGAAGTGGCATCTGGACCAGGAAGCTTTTCATGGACCACGCCAAACGGAGGCACGCTGAATGGCCTAACACATGACTTAGGTAATGCGCAATTCAGCATGAACGGAATGTATTATCTATCCGCTAGTTACGCGGATTGTCCGGTTAAAATAGATTCTGTTTTGATTACCGTCGTTGCCAATCCATCCAACAATATCAACAACGCTGCCATCTGTCCTGGTCAATCTTTGAATGTTCTAATTTCACCCAACACCACATACACATGGAACAATACTGTTGGCGCATCCATTTCTTCAAACGGTAATTCGGCACAAATTTCACCTACCACAAACACAACCTACGTCATTAGCAATACATACGGCTGCAGCACAACAATAAATGTTGTCATGAATACCATTCCTGAAGTAATGACCAATATTTCCACTTTACAAGGTTGCGCTCCATTATCCGTTCAATTCACCGACATCAACCCTGAAATCCTCAATTTCAATTGGCAATTTGGGGATGGTCAATCATCTATCAACGAATCGCCTTTGCATGTATTTGAAGGTGGTTCAATGGACACCAGCTATCAAGTGTCGCTGACGGTGCAGAACGCACAAGGATGTACAAACACAGCATTCTTTACCATTCAAACCATGATGCCAGCGGTTGCCGAATTTACATTAAACCCCATATCCCAGATATTCCCCAATTCCACCGTCAATGTTGACAATCAAAGTTCAGGCAGTGGAACTTTATCTTCTACATGGCTATGGCAATCCAATACAAACCAACAATGGCAACCAGGTTCATTGAATTTTAACACCTGGGGTGACTTTCAAATTTCATTGATAACACAAAATGAATGGTGCTCGGATACGACCATTCAG
>CANGVU010000277.1 GCA_947457325.1 Flavobacteriales bacterium
AAAATTTCAGTTTCTATCCCTAAGGGAACACGCGATTTTGGTCCAGAAGTGATGGCCCGAAGAAAATTCTTGTTGGACACCATTCAACGTCAATTTCAATTGTTTGGATTTCTTCCCCTGGAAACACCCAGCATGGAGAACTACAGCACCCTGACAGGGAAATATGGTGAAGAGGGAGATCAATTGCTTTTTAAAGTGCTCAATAATGGCGAATTTTCCAAGGGAGTGAACACGGCAGATTGGGAAAACAAAAACCACAAGGCGCTCGTTGGTCAATTGTGTGATCGCGCTTTGCGATATGATTTGACAGTTCCATTTGCTCGATTTGTCGCAATGAACCATGGTCAGTTGACTTTTCCATTTAAGCGGTATCAGATTCAACCCGTATGGCGCGCTGACCGTCCGCAGAAAGGCAGATACCGTGAATTTTATCAGTGTGATGCAGACATCATAGGAACGGATAGTTTGTGGTGTGAATGGGAGTTGGTGAAATTGTACGATGCCGTATTTCAACTTTTGAAAATCCCTGTTGTTATTCAGGTCAACAATCGAAAAGTACTTCAAGCACTTGCCAAAGCTTCAGGAATGGAAAGTTGCTTTACAGATATGACCGTAGCTCTGGATAAGTTGGAAAAGATAGGTTGGGATGGTGTAGAGCAGGAGATGGCGGCGAAAGGGATAAATTCAGAAAGTGTTGGCCAGCTTAAGGCGTGGCTCAGCAGAATTCAAGATGAACCAAAAGAGATTGGTAATTTGCTTTCATCCTTTGGTTCCCCTGAGTCCATATCGGAAGTCAATTTTTTCAATCAAGCAGCTCAGATGGCTCCGCTGCAAAGTGCTACTTGGAAATGGGATTTTACATTGGCTAGAGGGTTGAACTACTATACAGGTTTTATTTTTGAAGTGAAGGCTTTGGGAGTTGAGATGGGCAGCATTGGTGGCGGCGGTCGCTATGATGATTTAACTGGGATATTTGGTGTTAAGGATTTATCCGGTGTAGGAATTTCCTTTGGCGCAGATAGAATCTATGATGTTATGGAGACATTGAATCTGTTCCCAGAGGGTATTGAGCAATCTACAAAGGTTTTGATTGCAAACTTTGATTCATCAACCATTGAAAAGTCCGTTCAGCTTTTGTACGCTTTGAGGAGCACTGGAATTCCAGCGGAGCTTTATCCGGAGGAATCAAAAATGAAGAAGCAATTCAAATATGCGGACGATAGACATATTCCATTTGTCATTGTCATTGGTGAAGATGAATTGAACAATGGAACGGTGAATATCAAAAACATGTCAACGGGCGAGCAGTGCTCGGTGGATCAAAATGAAGTCAAGGATTGGATGAAGAATGCAATGCGATAAAACATTTATTACTCTTATTTGTTTTTGTTACTAAATACACCTAATTAAATATCATCATGAACAATAACGATCAAAAAACAACCCGAATCGCCGTTTTTTTTGACGGTTCTTTTTTCCTTCAAATCAACTCCTATTACAAGCATAACCATTCAGTCGGGAAGAGTTTTTTCTTCTCTGGTTTTATGGAGTATATCCGACACAAAGTAGCCCAGCAAGAGCATTCCAAATACCATATGTGTCCCATTGTTGAGTCACATTGGTTCAAGGGACGCTATTCTTCTAATGCATTTGAATCCCGTTATCCAGATCCGCAGAAGCGCACTGAGATCATGAACAGTGAGCGTAAAACTGAGGATTCATTGGTTTATCAAGGCGTTAAATTGCATTACAGTCCCATTCATTTGGATAATGAGACACAAGAGCCTTTGGATAAACCCATCAATGTCGCTTTTACTGCGGAAGGTGTTGCTTTGGCTGCGCAAGACAGATTTGATGTCATGGTAATTATTGGAGGTGATGGGGAGTTTCAACACTTGGTGAATAAGGTCAACAGCTTTGGCAAAAGGGTCATGGTATTGGGTTTCAATTTATCTTTTGAAACAGAAACACAATACGGTCCGAGAAAGAAGTTCATCAGGACATCTCAGATATTAATGGAACGCGCCAACTATAGTGTATGGATGGATCGCATCATTGAAGAAGGTCTGGATGCCAATGAGCGTTTGGTGTTGAGTTTGTTCAATAATATGTAAGAATTTTAGTGGGCATGGATTATCTTTGCCCCCTTGGGACATTAGCTCAGCTGGTTAGAGCGCTACCTTGACATGGTAGAGGTCATCGGTTCGATTCCGGTATGGCCCACAACATTTTCTTTTGGAACTTGATGGTGAAGTTTGGATATTGCACCGTCAAAAGTTTCATCTTTTTTCTCTTCATTTCTTTGGCGATTGCTTGTTCGGAGTCCAATGCCCAGTATTACACAGAATTGTTTTCATTGAATCAGCAATCTTATTTATCTCAATCACCTTCATCGCTGCAATTGAATAACATGGCATGTAATGCCGTCATTCCGATTGTGCTAAAGAATGGTGATGTTTTTTTGATTCGAAACTCCTTTGAACAAATTGTTTTGCAACAGTCCGTTGCTGAAGAAAAATTGTGGTCTTTTGCTCTTCCTTTGGGTTATCAGTGGACGTCAAAAAAAAGGTCCAATCTTCGTTGGTTATCACTTGTGATACCCAAATGGGCAGGCGGCAATCATCGGTCATTTTCCGATGCTTCAGGCTGGCAGTATGGAATCTATACGTTGGCTACTTGGACCAAATCACCGACCTTCAAATACAAGGTGGGGATTTATGTCAACCAAGAGTTTTTTGGAACCTTTTTCGTTCCATTGGTAGGATTGGATTGGAAGGTTAATGAGCGTTTTCAAATTTTTGGAACATTACCCAACTCTATGAAGTTGCATTACCAATTGAAGCCCAACAGATGGAATATAGCTTTGGCTTATCGCTCTATGACAAGATCCTTCCGGAATGAGATACCCGATCATTGGGTTCGCTACAATGAGATGGCCATTAAAGCGTTGCTGGAATTCCAGTTCAAACAATCGGTGCTCTTTGCGGAATGGGGTTATTTTTTCGGAAAATCCCCGCGCTTTTTTGATCAGATGAATCCGGAAGTTTCTCTAATGAATCCGATTTATTCTGGACAATCCAATTTTTGGATGTTCAATGTAGGATACGCCTTCAGATTGAATCAATAA
>CANGVU010000278.1 GCA_947457325.1 Flavobacteriales bacterium
AGAGATGACACGAACATACAAAACACCCTTGTATCCATATCTTCCCTTCACTTACATCATTTTGGCTTCTTTGTTTTGTATCGGGTTATTGATTTATCAGCCAGATTATACCTGGCCAGGATTGATCATTGTCATGATGGGAATTCCTGTTTATTTCTTCTTTCAAAGCACTACTAAATCGAAAATTTAATTGTGATATCGATTGGATTGAATCAAAGTCCTGGCTGCAATGAATACAATCTTTAAGTGATCTTTGATTCTCAATTCAATTCCCTTTTCTTGAGCAAATTTAATGGCCTTGTTCAAAAGCACTCGGCTATTCAGTTTGTAAGCATCACCTATGAGCGTTTTAACAAACATCTTATTCACCGTATTTGCTGTCTCAGGGAGGCATCCATATTTTTTAATAAAGTGAAATCGGATATCAAAAACATCCATATGAAACTGATGCATCTTAACGGCGGATCGGCTCCGGCTCATACTCTCTGTCCTTAAACAATAAGTGGCCATTACATCGTCCATATATTGAATTTTAGAACAACTAGCCAAACAAAGCCATTGGGACAAGTCCACCATCATCCAATTGGACTGCATGATGTAATCGTCTGTGAAATAGTGCTGCAGTAACAAACTCTTTCTATAACATACAGTCATCGTCTTAATGTAATGATTGCCAATCATTACTTTTTCATATACATCTCCAGAATCAATCTGTATCCGGTTGGTTGAATTGTACGATCGAATATGCTCTTGGGATTCAACGTAAAAAAAATTAACATCTCCATGCACCAGTCCAAAATCCGGATTAGCATCTAAAAAAGTTACTTGCTTTTGCAATTTCTCCTCATCGCACCAAAAATCATCAGCCTCGCAATAACAAATGTAATCTCCTTTGGATTGCTGGAAAAGGAAGTAATCATTATTCTTAGGTCCCAAATTCACCTGTTGAAAATAAGGGACAACGATGTTTGGATACTTAACATGGTATTGCTCGATAATCTCTCGTGTACCATCCGTGCTGCAATCATCTGATATGAGCAGTTCAAAGGGGAATGTAGTCTTTTGGCAAACGACACCTTCAATTGCCTTGGCAATAAAATCAACTTGATTATAAGACAATAGGAGAATGCTAACTTTCATTTCACATCATTAGAATACAAAATAAAAGGCTTTTCATTGGGCTGATTCTGCAACACCTTAATCCTTTTAAATACACCATTGAAAATAACAATGTCATCGCAAACTGCGTTCTTATAAATAATCGTAACTTTTCTGGGATGAGATTGCAATGAAGCTTCAATCTTTTCCATTACCTCACGCATGATATCACCCGTAAAGGGGTTGTACAAATAAAAATAATTGTAATCATGATAACTATTAAATAGTCGCGCATCGGACTGAAAAATCTGGCAATTCAAATTTAACTTACCCATATTGTGTCGAGCAATTTCACTGAGCTTCTCAGTGTACTCCAAACCATCAACGCAATGAAACCCCATCTTCTTAAACTTGACCAAAGCTGCACCTTTTCCGCATCCAATATCAAGCACCTTATCTTTGATATCAATCTGAAGTGTTCGCAACACGACATCCAAATACCCATTTGCTGAAGACCAATAACCATTCAAACGATAATCATCAAAATTCAAAGCAGGTGCCTGCTCAACCTTGGAAAAATCGACTCCCTTAACTCGCTCAAAAAAAACCCGTAACTTATATTGCATTAAATCCCAATAAATCCGCGGATGTGTGATTACAAACAAAACGCGTTGGGGTAAACTTTTTTGGACTTTCATCTTTCAACCTCCAATATTAAATCAAATCGATAATGAGCATTAATGCAAAAACCGGGTTGAGGCAAAAAGGTAACCTTTGTAAAGCCAATAAACTTAGCCATTTCAACCAAATCTTGTCGAAAAAACCATTCCCCAATTATGGGTTTACACGTAATCAAAGAATTGAAATATGCAGCCCTTCTTTCTGATGAATTGAAAAAGTCATACTTCTTCTCAATATCTGGAATATCCCCTATTAGCACCACAGCTCCAGATTTACAAGATTGAAAAATGTTGTTTAAAATTTGAGGAAGTTCTTGCAAAGAAAAATGTTGAATAGCAAAATAAAATAAAACTCTGTCATACTTTTCTTTGTCCAATTTTATTGCACTAAGATCTCCAATGATTTTATTCACATTCGGCGCCTTGATATTGCTCAATAACGGTTCAGAAATATCTACTGCATCAATTCCGTGAACCTGTGTAGAAAAAAAATCGGAAAACACGCCAGAACCAGCACAAACATCCAAAAAGAAGTGTGATTTTTCACACCGCATCAAATCAGCAATGTACTGAGTTGTTTTATTCCACATTTCATCTGAAATGGGCTGACCATTAATGGTCCTGCCTATTTTACTTTGCAAATGATCTCGGAAAATCATATCATCCTTTTGCCAATACTCCATCCAAAAATCTTTCTCCATCATGAATTCATATTTTATTTCTGATCCAACATCTTCAAAATCCATTGCGCGCAACATGCATTTCCAGAAGTTCTAAAAAGAAAAACCGGAGTCAACACGTTTGCCATACCTGTTTTGTTTTGGTCTTGTCCATAACCTAAAATATTAACTAATCCGAAGTTGTATTTTAATCCTTCCTCGTAAATCAAGATGCCAGGCCTTAAATCCCGATAGGCACGATCGAAAGACAAATCAAACCACATACATTGATTGCGATAATACAAATAAACTTGATACGCAATAGGAATATTATCTAGGTATAAAGTACAAATCTTAGCATTAAAAATCTTGAAAACACCCTCAATGAACTGTCTCATTTCCGAGTAATCAAACACATTATATTTACCATCAATTTTCTTGGATTCTGAAATTTTATTGATCCAACTGAAGTGACTACTTGAATTGTAATCTTCCCACTGGAAATGATGCGATTTCCCCGTTTTCTGAATCCTATTCGCTGAATTGCTTAAAATTTTCTGAAAATTCTTTGACATGCCATTTTTCCTATACTCTTCAAAATCACCAAAACCCTTAGTGACAATCATCGGGGAAACAGAATACTCTGTCAAATTTTCTGAACCTATAAACTGATACAAG
>CANGVU010000279.1 GCA_947457325.1 Flavobacteriales bacterium
CGTGCTATGGCAGCTGGAATCCAATCAGTGGTGTTTGATCGTGGAGGATATTTGTATCACGGAAGAGTTAAATCATTGGCCGAAGCTGCTCGCGAAGCAGGGCTTAAATTCTGATAAAAATGGCAGAGGTAAAAAATGTTCGCTCTAGCGAAACAGAATTGAAAGACAAATTGGTTGCGGTAAATCGCGTAACCAAAGTAACCAAGGGAGGTCGTACCTTCGGATTTGCAGCCATTGTAGTGGTTGGAAATGAGAATGGTGTAGTAGGACACGGTTTGGGTAAGTCTAAAGAAGTTGCAGAGGCGGTGACCAAAGCCATCGAAGATGCTAAGAAGAACTTGATTAAAGTGCCCATTCATCACGGAACTATTCCACATGAGCACTCTGGTAAGTTTGGTGGTGCACGTGTGTTCATCAAGCCTGCTTCTCACGGTACTGGTGTTATTGCCGGTGGTGCGATGCGTGCTGTTTTGGAGTCTGCTGGTGTAACCGACGTATTGGCGAAATCAAAAGGTTCTTCAAACCCACACAACGTAGTGAAAGCTACATTGAATGCACTGGCAGGTCTTCGTGATCCAAAGGAAATTGCACGTATGCGTGGTATCACATTAGATAAAGTGTTCAACGGTTAATATTTAAAGAAATGGCTAAAGTTGTTATTACACAGGTAAGAAGCGCTATTGATTATCCAAAGCGTCAAAAAGAAACCATCAAAGCGTTGGGCATTAAGAAATTGCACGTTTCTGTAGAAAAGGATTTGTCTCCCAACATAGAGGGTATGATCCGTGCGGTGACTCACCTTTTGAAAGTTGAATACAAATAATATTTATTCGCATTACAATGAAATTAAATACACTTAAACCTGCTGAAGGTTCAGTAAAAAATAGAAAGCGCATCGGTCGTGGTGAAGGTTCTGGTCATGGTGGAACATCTACTCGTGGTCACAAAGGAGCTGGTTCTCGTTCAGGTAACAAGCGCAAAATTGGTTTCGAAGGTGGTCAAATGCCTTTGCAACGTCGCCTACCTAAATACGGTTTCCGCAATTTTAACCGCGTAGAGTACAAAGGAATCAATTTGGATACCTTATCCATGTTGGCTGAGAAGTTTAACCTGTCTGAGGTAACCCATGAAATCTTGGTTCAAAATGGTATTTGCTCCAAAAATGATTTGGTGAAAATCTTGGGTCGCGGAGAGTTGAAAGGTAAAATGAATGTTTCCGCTCATGGTTTCTCTGCTACAGCAAAGGCGGCCATTGAAAACAACGGTGGAGTAGTAACTGTACTTTAATCATCATTATGAAAGGCTTTATTCAAAAAATCAAGGATATTTGGAATCACGATGAGTTGAGACACAAAATTGGGTACACCCTTTTGTTGCTCTTAATTTATCGCGTGGGCTCCTTTATCGTTCTTCCCGGTGTAGATTCTGCTAAGTTAGACGCAGGTGCACAAGGTGGTTTGTTGGGATTCTTGGGTTTATTCACTGGAGGAGCTTTCTCTCGTGTTTCTATCTTCGCCCTTGGAGTAATGCCTTACATTTCAGCGTCCATTATCATTCAATTGTTGGGATTGGCCGTGCCTTCTATCCAAAAAATGCAGAAAGAAGGTGAGTCAGGTCGCAAGAAGTTGAATCAATGGACAAGAACACTGACCATTGCCATTGGATTGGTTCAAGCGCCTGGTTATGTTGCGCAATATGTCCCTGCCAATGCACATCCGTCAGGTTCTTTGTGGTTGGTTTCTGCTGTCATCATTTTGACTTGTAGTACACTTTTCGTAATGTGGTTGGGAGAAAGAATTACAGACAAAGGAATCGGCAATGGTACATCTTTGATCATCATGACGGGTATCATTTCTGACATTCCTCGTGGTTTGTTTGCAGAGTTTGCAGCGCAAACGCCTTTCTTCTTCTTGATTGAAATGGCCACGTTGGTTGTGATTATTGGAGCAACTATTGGAATTATTCAAGCAGTGCGTAGAATCCCTGTTCAAATGGCACGTTTGAGTGCAGGATCAGCTGCTGGAATGCCCCAAGGTGAAGCTGCTCGTTCATTTATTCCATTGCGCGTTAATTCTGCCGGTGTAATGCCTATCATTTTTGCCCAGGCGATCATGTTCATTCCATTGTACTTGCAGAATACAGAGTCTTTCCGTGATAACTCAGTATTGGCTAGCTTGACCAGAATTGATGGAATTGGCTACAACGTGTTGTTGTTTGTTACAATTATTCTGTTCACTTTCTTTTACACAGCCATCGTTACCAATCCGACACAGATTGCGGATGATTTGAAAAGAAATGGAAATTTTGTTCCCGGAGTTAAGCCCGGAAAAGACACTGCAGAATTTATTGATAGAGTTTTGTCCAATATTACCCTTCCTGGTGGTATATTTGTCGGCCTTATTGCAATCTTACCATCTATTTTAATGATGTTAGGTTTGGCAAAGGCCCAACAATTTGCACAATTCTTCGGAGGAACGTCTCTGTTGATTACCGTGGGAGTTATGTTGGATTTGTTACAACAGATTGAGAGTCACTTGTTGTCTCGTCACTACGATGGATTGATGAAATCCGGACGCGTAAGAGGACGAAATACAGGTGGTGCTGCTGTCAGCACAGGTTATACTGTCTAACAGTGACGAGGGGGGCGAAACCGGTTGTTAAAACCGAGGATGAGATTGAGCTCATTCGCGTAAGTTCTTTGCTTATTGGAAAAACACAAGCGATGTTGGCGTCGCACATACGACCCGGAGTGTCTACTGCGGAGTTGGATAAATTGGTTCATGATTTTATCAAAGATCATGGTGCCTATCCAGGCTTCTTGGGATACAATGACTTTCCGAATAGTATTTGCGCTAGCGTTAATTCAGCCGTTGTTCATGGTATTCCCAACAGTGACCCTTTGAAAGATGGTGATATTGTATCAGTGGATATTGGAGTGGTTAAAGACGGTTATTGGGGGGATTCAGCTTTTACTTTTGCAGTAGGAGTGATTGCTCCAGAGGTGAGTAAATTGCTTCAGGTCACCCGAGAATGTTTGGATATTGCTATTGCTAAGGCTGTAGCTGGAAACAGAATCGGTGATATTGGCAATGCCGTTCAGACTCACGCAGA
>CANGVU010000280.1 GCA_947457325.1 Flavobacteriales bacterium
AAATCTCCTCAATCTTAAAATAATCACGATGAAACTTTTTTAACTCTTCTATTTGAACATCATTGATTTCTGCAATATCGAACTCAAAAAATGGTTTCTCATCCATTTTATTGGCCTCAACCAAATCGGAATAGAACTTATACTTTACTCCATTTGTCAATACACCAAACTTTGCCTTTGATACATGGAAATAGCGCAATAATTGACCATCATGCAAATCCAAGTTCTGCGCCCAATGCTTGCATTCTACTAGAATGACTGGCTGTCCATCGCGAAAAATGGCATAATCAATCTTCTCTCCTTTCTTAGTCCCAATATCTGAAACAAACTCTGGCACTACCTCCAATGGGTTAAATACGTCGTATCCCAGAGCTTGAATAAATGGCATAATAAAGGCGTTTTTAGTGGCCTCTTCCGTTAGAATATTCTCCTTCAATTTGAGGACGCGATCTCCTATCTGTCTCACTACATCTTTAAAATCCATATTTCTTGTTGTATTATAATCCTACTACAAAAGAAATTCAATAAACCCGGAGCTAGGATTCCCAATGTTTGTAATTTATTCTCTGCAAGAATAGATTATACCCGAGCTTTTCATAGATTTGAAGGACAATCAGAAACGGAGTATTATGGAACATAGCACGGTGCACATTGGTCACAAAGTGAAAAAACTAAGAGAATTAAAAAACTTCACCCAAAACCACATGGCTCAGGAATTGGGCATTACACAAAGTGCATATTCCAAAATGGAGATGGGCGAATCAGAAATCACATTCCACAAATTGGAACGCATTTCAGAAATATTGGGCATCTCATTGGAAGATATTGCCAGTTTCAATGAGCAAATGATTTTCAATGTCATGCACAATCAAACAGGCAATGGTTTTGTCGTCAATAAAGGAATTTCAGATCAAGAAAGAAAATTATACGAAGACCAAATCAGATTGCTCCAAGAACAAAATGACTATCTCAAAAGGATGCTGGAAAAAGTTCTTGAAAAATAAACCAGTCTTAAAACATACCCCAACAAAAAAGCCACCTCACGGTGGCTTTTTCAATTTGATTCAATTGTATTATTCTACAACAACACGTTGTGTGATTTTCTTTCCATTGGAAATCATTTCCACAAAGTACAATCCGCGGTTCAACTCATTGTTGAAAGCAAATTGTGTTGCGTTAACTGCATTGTTTTGGAATACAACTTGTCCCATTACATTGTAAACACGAATGGCCGAGATGTTCTTGTTGTGCTTTACCATAAACTGTCCGTTGTTGGGGTTAGGATAAACAACAAAAGAATTGTTCTCTGTTTCGTTCACACCCACTGCGCAAGGAGCACCTGGCAAATTCAAAGCACACATCAAACGTGGTGCAGTATACATCTGGATGGTATCGATAAAAGTCTTGGCTTTCAACTCTGACATTTCAGGATTGGTTGTCAATCCATTGGCATTGTTTGGGTTGGTTGGAGCCCACCATTCCCAAGGCGCACTGTCGTATGGTGTAGTAGCAGGACGAACCAATGGATACAATCCATAGAATCCTTCGTTATGCAAGTTAGCACCCGCTGTTACAGTTGGATATGGATCTACTGTTGGATCTTCCAATGGTTGGAAAACATCGTTATTGCCATACAAAGAGGCCATTGCCTGAATGGTACGGCTTCCGCTTACTTCTACTACATTCAAATTGAAACCGGGCACGATAACCATTCCGTCTCCATATGGAGCAAATGGATCCGTTGGTGTGTGAAAAGAGATCACAGGACCATCAGTCTCGTCAAACCATGAAGAATCTCCAATGGCACCTCCTAAGTTCACGGTACAATTTACACCTGATCCGTATCCAACGTGGTTGGGGTAACACAAAGTATCCTCAGAACCTGGAGCTACCAAGCCCAAAGACGTACCCCATGTTGTTCCATCAATATTACCATTCAAGTTTTCCAAAATCATCGGGACAGGAATTGGTCCGTTTGGCGTTTGTACTACGCGTGTAAACTTGGGTAACAACATGTCCTCATAAATGTCCAATCCTGCGTTGGCCAATGTGATGTATCCACCTGTTCCTTGTCCAAAGGCAACAATGCGCGTTGAGTCAATACCATATACATTGCTCATTTCAGCAACTGACTTTCTGAAATAACGCACAGCTGTGCGGCAATCTTGCACACCTCTATAGGCAGCATTGATCAAACTGTAAACACGACC
This sequence comes from Flavobacteriales bacterium, assembly GCA_947457325.1. Taxonomy (GTDB): domain Bacteria; phylum Bacteroidota; class Bacteroidia; order Flavobacteriales_D; family Sanyastnellaceae; genus CAMCTV01. The sequence continues at coordinate 2,211 of CANGVU010000280.1, forward strand.
TTCCTGTGAAGTATCAACTGGATTCCATCCCAAACGGTAATCGCAAGAGGCCACTACATAACCCATCTTGGCAAAACGGGTGCAGATCTCTACTGCAGATGAATCGGTTTTGGTTCCACCTGTTCCACCGTTTTGTGGATGAGGCAAGAAGTTACCCGTGTGGAAATACAACATCAAAGGACGCTCTGTTTCCGCGTCTCCTACAGGTGAGTAAATGTCCAAAGCCAAAGGCTGAGGAATGGCTTGTCCCAATTGAGGGAATAATAGTACGGTCGCATTGACACCATAAACCACATCGGTCTGAACGCTAACGTCCGTAAAAATCTCATCGAGGTATCTCGTTGTTTGCGCTTGTGCCGTCGATACGACACCGGCCATCAAAATGGCCATGATTGTGTAGAGTTTTCTCATATTGTTATTGTTTATCATTTTGATACTTTGTTCCATTCGTATCTCAGGCTAAGATACGCCAATCTTCCAATTCTTGGCCCACCATAAGTTTGGAATTGATAATTGTTTAATAAATTGGACGCACCCAACTTGATGTTCAAATTGGTTTTTTTCCATTGGTAATTGACCTGAGCATCCACCAAATCATACGTTGGAACCATTCCCGTAAATTGGGGTGACCCCTCAAAAATAAATCCTTGAATCCACTTGTAATTCAAGCTATATCCCCAATCATTGCCTTTTTCATCCACAAACAAATGCTCCCCGGTCAATCCCAAATTGTATTTATTCTTTGGTGTATTGAAAGCAGGAATAATGGGATCTTTTTCATTTCCCTTCACCAAAGCATTCCATGAATAATTGGCGGATAGGCTGTGTTTCTCATGAAAATAATACTGCAAACCAACGCTTAGACCTTGTGTAGTAACCTTGCTCTGCGCA
>CANGVU010000281.1 GCA_947457325.1 Flavobacteriales bacterium
AAACAACAATTGTAGCAATCCAACGATTTAAAACAATTGACCTTGATAGGTTGAATGTATCCATTTTTGGTTTTCGGTATAATAAAGCATGCCTTTGATTGGCATCTTCCAAATATCGAATAAAACCTTTGAATAATCATCAATCTGACTCAAATGTTCTGCCTTTTCCTTGCCCGTTTTAAAGTCAATCAATTCAATGCAATCTCTCGTTACCCGATAAGCATCTGGACGTAATTCTTTACCACCCTCGAGCAATAGCGACTCTTCTATTCGCCAGGCATTTTCCTGAGGGGACAAAACCAATTTCATCCAATCCGCATTTTCCGTCACCGCTCTCCACAATTTGCGCTCTTCATCATCTGCAATGGAATATGTCTGGTCAAAAATTTCCATTGCTTCTTCAGCATTCTGATACAACAACATCAACTGTAAAAAAGCATGCGTACGCTCCCCTTTCTTTCTCGACATCCAGTGATCATGGTCTTCATTTCTCTTGGTTGCTGAGAAGCGGATATTCACTTTCTTGGAACGTACTTGCGTTTTCATATCACGTATTTCGACGGCTGAAACTGGACTCACCCCTTTCTTTTTGCTTGGTTCACCAAGCGACCAAGATTGTTCAGTGACTTCCGAACCTATGGCCTCAAAAACTTCCTTGAAAGTCTGCGTGAACAATGTATCAATGATGGCTACATCACTGCTATTTCCTTCGTCTTTATCAGCAATGATTTCTTCCTGTAAAATATACAAACGTTCTTCGGCTCTGGTCTGCGCAACATACATCAAATTGAATTGATCCAACAATTGATTGTTGTATTCTTCGACAAAAGCATCTGGTTGATAATACTTGGGTTCTGCAGAGCTGAAGCGCAAATAAACATCTTTCAAAGGAATGCCCGGAACATCGTTGGGAACCCAAATGTTTTGAGATGGATTTTTGGATTGAAAACGCGGATAAAAAACAATGGGAAACTCCAATCCCTTGGAACGGTGTATGGTCATGATGCGAACGGCATCATCACTGACATTGCTTTGTATGCAGAGTTTCTCTTTTGCTTTGGACCACCATGCAATAACTTCTGCAGGATAAAAACCCCATTGCGTTGACTTCTGAGACAACTGATCTAACAGGAATTCCAAATACTCATCCATGCCCAATTGCAAATCATCGATAAAAGATTTGGCTAAGTCATAAGCGGATAAGCCTGTTTCCCACCTTGATTTGATGTTGGGATTCCATTGATTCAAAAAACCCTCAATACCACCCAATACGCGCTTCTCTCTGCCTTCTTTGGATTGATGAATGACCATACATGCGTCGATAGCTGTTGTCAAATCAAAAGACAATTCATCCAACTCAGACAATGAACGCAACAAATCAAATCTAAAATAAACCTCCTTGGGTTTAGCCAAAAAGGACAAGTAGGCCATCACCGTTCGGACTTTTGCCGAGAGAGACAACAAAAAACTATCGTGGGTATTCATCGGGATACCATGTTCTTTCAACGCTTCCGCAATAGGAGCAGCCTCCTTCCTTCCTTTTCTTGTTAGAATGGCCATATCCGAATAAGAAAAACCATCAGCATGTGCGGCAACAATGGACTGAACCAAATCAGCCATCATGTCCTCCCTTGCCGTTCCTTTATTCTGAAACAATTTGTATCGAACATAACCTTGATCCGGATGATGTGGCAATTGGGCTTGATTGATGTAAACCTTCCTATTCACATCTGTCATCTTCTCCCGAATGGCATCAAAATAATTGTTGTTAAACAAAACAACATTCTGATGAGAACGCCTATTGGTGTTCAACTCCATACTGCGGTAACCTTCCTCAAGCAGAACTTCCAATCCCTGCAAACCCTCATCTTTTGGAATATCAGGCAAGTTGACAAACTGATGCACATCTCCGTTTCTCCAACGGTAGATAGACTGCTTGCCATCTCCTACCACAAAAATTTCTCCACCCTTGGACATTCCTTGATGCACCAAGGGTAAAAAATTCCGCCACTGCAATTTCGATGTGTCTTGAAACTCATCAAACAGCAAATGGTCAAATCGCTCCCCAACTTTTTCGTAAACGAAAGGCGTTGGGTTATTGATCATTACTTTCGAAATCATTTGATGAAAATCTTGAATCATCAAGAAATTTCGTTCTTGCTTTATTCCCTCTGAAAGTTCGTGCAGATAATGCACCAAACCCATGGCATAAAAATTCTTGATGATGGAATCCACCAAATACAACTGCTTGATTTCAGGTCCATGAAACCACTCCCAAAGCATGGTAATCTTTTTAGCGATATCATTTGCGTTAGCCTCAAAAATGTGTTTCACTTGATGATTTCCCCCTTTGGTTCTGAACCAACTGGCCTCCTCGCCCTGTTCCCACCAACTGGAAAGCTCTTTTTTGATGAAAGGATTGCTGTCATAAAACAAGGTGTGTGACTCCTTCAACTTAACAAAAACATCACAGAAATACCCTTTTCGCCAATGATCATATTTGTCCAAAGAACAACTCATCAACAGATCGTGAATATCTGCTGCCATAACCTTGGGAGTTTGCATCAATTGGTCTTTTATAACAAATAAATTCTGAAATATTCTTTCAAAATCTGAAAGGGTTAAACCCGCCTCCTTTTGAGACTCCAATGCGGTCATCCCCCATTCAGTGGTAATGGTTCTTGCGTATTCTAACATCACTGACTTAGGATTCCAAGTCTTGCCATCCTCCATTTGAATCTGGACCAACTTCTTGAGGTAGTTGGTGACCGCATCCACCTTGCCTGCTTGATCCAAACAACGATCCACCACTTCCTCTAAAACCCTATCAGTATCCATCTCGATATTAAAATCAGGATGCTGACTAAGATCGCGAGAAAATGCACGGACAATACGGTGAATAAAAGAATCAATGGTTGAAACTGAGAAACGGTGGTAATGATGCAAAATATGGGACAATGTGCTTTTGGCTCGAGATTCCAACTCCAATGGATCAATGTTCATCTCTTCTTGCAACAACCAAAAAAGTTGACCACCAGCACTTTCTTTGTCCAAACGACTACCCTGCGAAAAGTCATGCAATCTAGCCAAAATCCT
>CANGVU010000282.1 GCA_947457325.1 Flavobacteriales bacterium
AGTTTGGTTTTTTAAGTGATTGGGAGCTAATAAAGAAATTGTATTCCAAGGAAGAAATTGTTGAAGTGGTTACCAATTTGAGAACGTTGGATAAAAGGACTCACGCCTATTTATCTTTGGTTTTAAACATCGATAAAACTAAATTTAGATGTTATTCACAGCAACAGTCAAGCCCGAACTTCTGGAATTGTTAAACGCAATGATGAATGAGTCAACCTTTGATTCATTTGTTTTGGTAGGTGGTACGTCGTTGGCGCTTCAGTACGGACACAGAGATTCAATTGATTTGGATTTTTTCGGAAACCAACCCATTGATGAAGATTTATTCCTCTCTAAACTTTCGTTATTGGGCTGTGTTCAAATGATTAAGAAATCAGATAATGTTCTAATTTGTTCTGTAAATGATATTAAAGTTGATTTGGTTTCCTATCCATACACATGGATTGGGCCTGTTATTCATGTAAACAAATTGCGATTGGCCTCGGATAGGGATATCGCAGCAATGAAATTGAACGCAATTGCAGGAAGGGGTAGTAAAAAGGATTTTATTGATTTGTATTTTATCTTACAACGTTTCTCTTTGAATGAAGTGATAAGTTTTTACAATGAAAAGTACCCTGATGGTTCCCTTTTTATGGTTTTAAAGAGCCTGAGTTATTTCGAAGATGCTGATTTAGAATTAAGTCCGAAAATGTATATCGATGTTCAATGGGATGAAATCAAGGCATTCATATCGGAACAGATAAAACACATTTGACTCTGTTGCTAAAAATTGTCTAATTCGTTTTGGTTATATTCGCAATATGACCCAAACAACCCGTTTATTTGATTTTCCGTACCACCAAATGGAGCATTATCCTTTGTCGGAAATGATTGTGACCAAAAAAGGTGAGCAATGGCAATCTTTGTCCACTTCATCTTTTATTCACCAAGTGGAACAATTGGCCCAAGGTCTTCTAGAAATGGGCATTGCTCCTGGTGATCGCATTGCATTAATCACCTCATACAATCGTGCTGAATGGAATATTGTGGACCATGCCGCTTTGCAAATTGGGGCCGTGGATGTTCCCATTTATCCCACTATGACTGAATCGGATTACGAGTACATCCTCAATCACTCTGAGGCCAAATTGATTTTTTTGTCCGATGCTGCTTTGTATGACAAAGTGAAATCCATTTATCCCAAGTTAACCGCACAGCCTCAAGTGTTTTCATTTGATGAGGTCGATGGCTTGCAAGCATGGAACAGTTTTGCATTAAAGAACAACGAGCGTTTGACTGAATTAAAGTCACGTCGAGATGCTGTACAGGCCCAGGATTTGGCTACCATCATTTATACTTCAGGAACTACAGGTCTTCCCAAAGGCGTGATGCTCAGTCATGAAAATATCGCCACCAATGTGGTCGCCTCAGATCCACGTTTGCCCGTTTTGGAAAAAGGAAACTCTGCATCATTGAGTTTCTTACCTTGTTGCCACATTTTTGAACGCATGCTGCATTATTTGTACATGTTGAATGGTGTCACCATTTACATGACCAATATGGAGTCCATCAAAGAGGACTTGAATCATTGCCATCCGCATGTATTCACTGCGGTTCCTCGTTTGTTGGAGAAAGTGTACGACGGCATAGTTCAAAAGGGATTGGCCAATACTGGTATCAAGAAAGTCTTGTTCCAATGGGCTTTGAATTTGGCCTTGGAATGGGAACCTTCTGGCAAATCAGCTTGGTATTATTTTCAATTGGGTATCGCGCGAAAGTTGGTTTTCAGCAAAGTAAAAGCAGCGTTGGGGTTAACGCGCATTGGCGCCATTGCTTCAGGCAGTGCCGCTTTACAGCCGCGCTTGGCCCGCTTTTTCAATGCAGCTGGAATGACTGTTTTAGAAGGATATGGGCTTACTGAAACTTCACCTGTTGTCACGGTCAATACAGTGCGCGGCGAGGACATGTTGCGTGTCGGTTCTGTGGGCAAGTTGATTGATGGTGTCCAAGTCAAAATCATGGAAGATGGTGAAATCACCGTTCAAGGTCCCAATGTCATGATGGGGTATTTTAAACAACCTGAATTGACGGCTGAAGTCATCAAGGAAGGTTGGTTTCATACCGGAGACATCGGGGAGTTCAGAGATGGATTCTTGTTCATTACGGATCGCAAAAAGGAAATGTTCAAGACCAGTGGTGGAAAATATGTGGCTCCGCAAGTGATTGAAAATGCGTTGAAGGAATCTTTGTACATCGAACAATGCATGGTCATTGGGGAGAACCAAAAATTTCCAGGAGCGTTGATTGTTCCGGATCGTTTGGTCCTGGCAGAGATTGCGCGTCAAAAAGGCATTGCACAGGACCATGGCGACCAATGGCTGCACCACGATACCATCAAGGAGTTGATTTGGCAAGACATCTTGAAGATCAATATTCGTTTTGGAAAATGGGAACAAGTCAAATCATTCCAAATTGTGGGGGAGCCTTTCTCAATCAATAAGGGCGAAATCACGCCAACTTTGAAGTTGAAGCGCAAGCGCATCATGGAGAATTACCGCCACTTGATAGAGGCCATGTTCGGTCAAGATTAAAGCATGAGTATCGACCAATCCCTTATTGCCCTTATCCATGAGTATCACACTCCATTGGGGGATCGGTTCATGTGGTGGGTCAGCTATCGGGATACGAGTTTCTTCTTGTATTTGTGGATGATATTTATGTTGTTAAGGAGGTTTCAAATTTCAGTTTGGAAACTCATTTTGCTTTTTGGATTGTTGATTTTGATCAATGATCAGGTGGCCTCTTCGGTTTTCAAACCCTTGGTGGAACGTCTACGACCAAGCCATGAGCCTGCATTAGAAGGCTTATTGCATTTTGTCAAAGACAACAACGGCAACGATTACAAGGGAGGACAGTTTGGTTTTTATTCCAGTCACGCTGCCAATACCATGGCTGTGGCATTGTTCTTTATTTTGGTGATGCGACCTGTTCATCGCGCTTGGACTGTCATTCTGGCTATTTGGGTGCTGTTGATCGGATTCTCTAGGATGTATTTGGGGGTGCATTATTTGACGGATATCCTCGTGGGTTGGTTGGTGGGAGGTTTGTC
>CANGVU010000283.1 GCA_947457325.1 Flavobacteriales bacterium
ATTTCCTCCACTTTACCTGTGTATTGCCCTACCGTAATATAATCTTCGACTTCGAATGGTTTAAAGAACAACAACATCACCCCTCCAGCAAAATTTTGCAACTCACCTTGCAGAGAAAGACCAATTGCCAAACCTGCAGCTCCTATCAAAGTAACAAGGGACGTAACTTCCAATCCTGCTATTCCTGCAGCTGTAATCAGTACGACGGTTTTTAATGCAACACCAACAAAGCTTTTCACAAAAGACCTAAGTGTGGGACTCAATGTGCGGTGAATCATGGTAAATTCAATCACCCTGAGCAGTCGACCAATGACTAACCACGCCACAAACAAAAAAAACAAAGCCGAAACAAAATCAGGCAAATGGTTCCACAATAAATCTATCCAATGCTTCATATCAAAAAAAAGGGGCCTAAGCCCCATCTAAATTATTTACCAAACTTATACTTGACCTTGTAGACTTTGTCACTTAACATCGTCTCTCCTTCTGATGTTTGAACGATGACATCATAGAATTGAATATAACTGCCTGCTTGTTTTGATTTAAACGAAGCCATCATTCCTTCTGTAAATTCTCCATTCAATGAGGTGAAAACCTGGGACTGCTCCACTTGAACCAAAGCCATTTTAAATCCTAGACATTTCAATTCGCCTTTTTCAGGATTCCAGAATCTTGGACTTTCTGTCAAGCATTCAGGAGTAAGTACTATCGACTCTAAATTACCAGCTTCCTTGCTACCACACCAGATCATGTTAATCTGACTCTGTGCATTGGACAAGAATCCAATAGCAAATAGAGCACAAGTAAAAATAATTTTTTTCATCGTTTTCAATTTGATTTATGCTTGGGTTTCAACTTGCTTGGTAGGACTAACACCTGCCTTCTCAATGCGCATTCTACCTTGATCAATAGACATTACAACGAACGTATCACCTACTTCAACAATCTTACCGTGGATACCACCCAAAGTCATGACCTTGTCCCCTACTTCCAAAGAGTCTTGAAACTTCTTTGCTTCCTTTTGCTTTTTCTGCTGTGGACGTATCATAAAAAAATACATGATAACGAACATCCCACCAAACATGATGAGCGTTGCCCATCCACTTCCTCCATTTTGAGCTTGTAATAACAACATATTAATTGATTTAGATTGCTAAGTTAATGATTTATCTCGTTCTTTCCATGTGCATACCTGGTCGATCTTTGCCTTGTATAACTTCCTTACCCAAAATGTCACCAACCAAGTGCAAAACAATATTCGATGGTTCTGCATTGGTTGAAACAGTAATGGTTTTATCCACTTTACCTGAGTTTCCAGTAGAATTAAACTCTATGGAAATTTGACCAGATTCTCCGGGTTGAATTGGATCTTTAGGCCAGTCCTTCATTGTGGTACAACCGCATGAAGGATATACTCCACTAATAACCAACGGAGACCGTCCACTATTCACAAACTGAAATACATGCGACAATTTCTCACCTACAGCAATGGGGCCAAAAAACAATGTATCTTGATCAAATGTCATCACGGGACCTCTGTATTCCTCCTTCTCAGAAGATGCTGTTGCTGTGATATGAATCATATCTGAAGTAACAATACCATCACCTTTTGACTTGCAAGACAACAGGAAGTAGGTGAATAAAAACATCACCAATCCCAAAATCAATTGTCGGATAATGAATCGTAATTTATCTTTCATCGTAATACCCATCAAAGTCGTCGGCGTCAAAGTTTTCATCATCGTTAAAACCAAACTCATCTTCATCTTCATCACCTGAAGCAGCGTCCCACTTTTCCTCCTCTTCCCATTTCCCATCATCAAACATGGCTTCCATTTCTTTTGAGTCTTGAGATGGAGCATCACCAAATGTCAATGAAACCAATGGATAAACTTTATTCGCATCAGCTTCCAAAACTTCCATCACTTCAATGTAAAATATCCACATGCGCAAGAAATCGTAGACGTAGAGCACCTTGTTTCCTGCAGACTGTAGCATCTCAGAAAGCAAAGCATTCTCCATAGAGACCACTCCTTCGCCCATATCCATAAGAGGAATCTCTAGTCCTTTTTCCCATTCATCATTGCTCAAATAAAAACTTGCCATCTCTCCTTTTTCAAACTGAAAAGACTGGAGAATGGTTTCGTGCAGTTGATGAAAGCTAGATTGGGCGGACATTTCAATGTCACGAAAAACATCCTCTTCTGTATCGATAATTACCCTTAGTTTAAAAACATTTGTCATATTTCCGATTCTTTATATGCTGTAAATACTATCAATAGCCTCTATGGGATTGTTGTGTTTAAAAACAAAATTACCAGCCACTACTACATCAGCACCTGCTTCTTTTAAATCAACAGCATTGTCGGCGTTTACACCTCCGTCAATCTCAATCAATGTTGAACAACCAAGTTCTACAATCATTCTCTTGAGCTCCCTGACTTTATCAAGAGTCCTTGGTATAAAAGACTGTCCACCAAATCCAGGGTTAACTGACATGACCAAAACCAAATCCAAGTCTTGCAAAACGTCCACCAAAACGGATACAGGCGTGTGTGGATTGATGGCCACCCCGGCCTTCATTCCAGCGGCTTTGATGCTCTGAATAGTGCGGTGCAGATGTGTGCAGGCTTCAAAATGGACGGTCAATATATGCGCACCGGCCTCTTTGAAAGCAGAGATGTATTGATCTGGTTGAACAATCATCAAATGCACGTCCATAACCTTGGTGCAATGCTTTGCGATTGCCTGCGTGACGGGCAGTCCAAATGAGATATTAGGGACAAAAACACCATCCATGATATCAATATGCAACCATTCGGCGTTGGATGCATTGATCATTTTTACATCACGCTCCAAATTGGCAAAATCAGCAGATAATACAGAAGGGGAAACTATCATGATGTAAAGTTAGGAATATCTATCGAGTGCCAAAAACAAATCTGTCCTTATCCTGCAAATCCTTAACAATCTCGACAGCAAATCCACCATTTGATAATATTTCGGCGACAGAGAAAGCATATTTTTCGTGCACTTCAAAAGCAATCATTCCGTCAGCACACAAATGATC
>CANGVU010000284.1 GCA_947457325.1 Flavobacteriales bacterium
GGCAGCATCCAATCCCGACACGCCAGCACCAATAACTCCGACGGTGCCATTGAAATTTTTATCTGGCAGGGGATATTTTTTGCATCCGGCCAACCATGAAGCACCTAAAAATACCATGGGCATGCCCAAAATGGTCTTTTTCAAAAATTCGGCTCTCGTCCAGTGCTTGTTTTCCTCCATGATTTGTCTCGTTAGCGAATATCGAAACGAAATAACAGCAATTGAAGCATGTTGATAACCAAAAATGATTGTGAATGAGGAAACCCAATAACCACAATACTTTCGTGGTTCGTTCAAACGAAAAAAGATGGCAGAGAATGTAAGTTATACAGAAGACAATATCCGGTCGTTAGAGTGGCATGAGCACATTCGATTGCGCCCCGGTATGTACATTGGTAAATTGGGAGATGGTGCATCTTATGACGATGGTATTTATGTTTTGCTCAAAGAGATTTTGGACAACAGCATTGATGAATTTGTCATGGGCAATGGAAAGACCATTGAAATATCCATCAAAGAAGGTACGGTATCCGTTCGCGATTATGGCCGTGGTATTCCTTTGGGGAAAGTGATCGATTGCGTTTCAAAAATCAATACAGGTGGTAAGTACGATTCCCGAGCCTTTAAAAAATCGGTGGGATTGAACGGGGTGGGAACCAAGGCGGTCAATGCCTTGAGTACCTATTTCAGAGTCGAATCCATTCGCGAAGGCCAAAGCAAAGTAGCTGAATTCAATAAAGGATCTATTACAAAGGACCATAAAATTGTGGCCTCAACCGCCAAAGACGGTACAGCCATGTCTTTTGTTCCGGATGCTTCTATTTTTACCAATTTCCAATTTCGCATTCAACACGTTGAGAAGCTGCTTTGGAATTATTGTTATCTGAATGCGGGATTGACCATTGTCTTCAATGGCCAGAAGTACAAGTCTGAAAATGGTTTGCAGGATTTGTTAAATGCCAACATGAGTGAGGATCCTTTGTATCCCATCATTCATTTGCGTGGCAATGACATCGAGGTAGCCATCACCCATACCCATTCTTATGGGGAAGAATATTACAGCTTTGTCAATGGTCAATACACCACACAAGGTGGAACGCACCAGGCTGCTTTTCGCGAAGCGTATGTCAAAGTCATCCGTGATTTCTTTAAAAAAGACTACGAAGCCGTTGACATTCGCGCTGGTATTGTAGCGGCAGTGGCAGTAAAGGTGATTGAACCTGTGTTCGAATCACAAACCAAAACCAAATTGGGTTCCAATGAAATTGAACCCAATGGAAAATCCATTAAGGCATTTATTCAAGAGTTCTTATCCAAGGAATTGGACAATTTCTTGCACAAGAATCCGGAGCTTACTCAGAATTTGTTGAAGAAAATTCTTCAAAGTGAGCGAGAGCGTAAGGAGTTAGCAGGCATAGCCAAATTGGCCAGAGAAAGAGCCAAAAAGGCCAATTTGCACAACCGTAAATTGCGGGATTGCAAAGTCCATTTTGGCGATAAAAGTGATCGAGCTGGGGAGACTACCTTGTTCATTACCGAGGGTGATTCGGCATCCGGTTCCATCACCATAGCACGTGATGTACAAACGCAAAGTGTATTCTCTTTAAAGGGAAAACCACTGAATACCTATGGTTTGACCAAGAAAGTGGTTTACGAAAATGAGGAATTCAATTTGCTGCAAGCGGCATTGAACATTGAGGATGGCTTGGAAGGTTTGCGCTACAACAACGTGGTCATCTCTACAGATGCTGATGTGGATGGAATGCACATCCGTTTGCTGATGATTACGTTCTTCCTTCAGTTTTTCCCTGATTTGGTCAAGTCCGGTCACTTGTATGTCCTTCAAACACCGCTTTTCAGGGTGCGCAATAAAAAGGAGACCATTTATTGTTACAGTGATGAAGAGCGTGTGAACGCCATCAAGAAATTGGGAGCCAAGCCAGAGATTACCCGATTCAAGGGATTGGGAGAAATTTCCCCCGATGAGTTCAAGAACTTCATTGGCAAAGACATCCGTTTGGAACCAGTGGTCATTGGCAAAGAAATGCACATCAAAGATCTGCTGGAATTTTATATGGGAAAGAATACACCGGATCGTCAAGAGTTTATTATTTCCAATTTGAAAGTGGAAAAAGATGATATTGATACGTTGAAAACCGACAAAATAGAGGAGGAAGCAGCATGAGCGAAATGAATGAAGAATTATTGCCAGACAACAATCCAGAGGAGACACAATTGTCTGGTGTTACCGAAGTCAATGGTCTTTACAAGAATTGGTTCCTCGATTACGCCTCCTATGTAATTCTCGAAAGAGCGGTTCCACACATCAATGATGGATTGAAACCGGTTCAACGCCGCATCCTTCATTCTTTATGGGAGATGGATGATGGTCGTTTTAACAAGGTGGCCAATGTGATCGGAAACACCATGAAGTACCATCCGCATGGAGATGCTTCTATTGGTGATGCCTTGGTGCAATTGGGTCAGCGCAATCTTTTCCTGGATACCCAAGGAAACTGGGGCAATATTTTCACTGGCGATAGCGCCGCCGCTCCGCGTTATATCGAGGTAAGGCTGAATAAGTTTGGACAAGATGTCATCTTCAATCCCAAGACCACCAAATGGTTGATGTCTTATGATGGAAGAAACAAGGAGCCCGAAACCTTACCCATGAAATTCCCGATGCTTTTGGCTTTGGGTGTGGAAGGTATCGCTGTTGGTTTGGCTTGTAAAATTCTACCTCACAATTTCAATGAACTCATTGATGCGTCGATTGATGTGTTGAGAGGAAAAAAGACCAACATCCTTCCTGATTTTCCCACGGGTGGTTTGGTTGATTGCACCGATTACAACCACGGTTTGCGCGGAGGAAAGATTCGCTGCCGTGCCAAAATCAAGAAAGATGATGGCGGTAAAACACTTATTATCACCGAAATCCCATTTGGCACCACCACCTCTTCTTTGATTGATAGCATTTTGAAAGCCAATGACAAGGGCAAAATCAAAATCAAGAAAATTGAAGACAATACTGCCGAGCATGTTGAGA
>CANGVU010000285.1 GCA_947457325.1 Flavobacteriales bacterium
AGGTTGTTCTATTGAACAACCTTTTTACTCTTTAAGAAAGACAACTTATGCTTGTTCATTCATTTTGTCCAGTACTTCCATTACTTCTTTTACGGCCTTAGCGGATGAATCAAAAAGGGCTTTCTCCTCAGCGTTCAATTGCAATTCGATGATTTTCTCGATTCCGTTTTTGCCTAGTACTACTGGGACACCCAAATAAATATCTTTCAATCCGTACTCACCTTGTAACCAAACGCAACATGGGAAAATGCGCTTTTGGTCACGAACAATGGCTTCTACCATTTGAGCAGCAGCAGCTCCAGGTGCATACCAAGCTGAGGTACCCAAAAGATTTACAATCTCTCCGCCTCCAACTTTGGTGCGCTCAACGATGGCATCCAATTTATCTTTTTCTATCAACTCCGTAACAGGGATTCCACCAACAGTTGTATACCGAGGAAGTGGAACCATGGTATCTCCGTGGCCACCCATCAATACGGCTTGTATATCTTTTGGTGAGCAGTTCAATGCCTCAGCTAAAAATGCACGGTAGCGCGCAGTGTCTAAGATTCCAGCCATTCCAAATACACGATTGCTTGGAACTTTTGCAGACAAGTATGCGCAATATGTCATAACATCCAAAGGGTTTGAAACCACAACAATGATGGCATTGGGGCTATGTTGAATGATATTTTCTGTGACCGTTTTTACAATACCTGCATTGGTAGCGATCAAATCGTCACGACTCATGCCCGGTTTGCGTGGTAATCCACTGGTGATGACAACAACGTCAGAACCGGCTGTCTTGGCGTAGTCACCTGTAGAGCCTACAGTGCGGCTGTCATAAAGATTAATCGGAGACGTTTGCCAAATATCCAACGCTTTGCCCTCAGCAAATCCTGGTTTGATATCTACCAAAACAATCTCATTGGCAATCTCGCGGTGAGCGAGCACATCAGCGCATGTTGCTCCAACATTTCCAGCGCCTACAACGGTAACTTTCATGGTTTTTATTTTTTCTTGAGAAATTTTCGATGGCAATATTACGTTAAGGAACCATATTTGCACGAAACAATCATCATTAAAATTTTTATTATGAATGATTTAAATAAACTTTTGAAAGGATTTGCACCCATGTTCCTTGTCGTTTGGGGCATTGTAGCTCAAGCGCAACCCAAAGTTTCATTGCTGCCAGAGGGGGTTTATGGAAAGGATTATAATGTTTTGGATGGCAACGGAAAACGCAATGGCGTTTGGTACCGTATTTATAAGAATAAACCGGACGTTCTCTATTATCGCGGTCAGTACGATCATGGAAAACCCGTTGGCGTCTGGGATTTTTACGACCAAGAGTCTAGATTGATTTCACAAGTGGACCACATTCAGGATTCTACAATTAATACTGTCAAAATGTTTTATGCCAATGGGCAAGTAATGGCTGAAGGTATGTACTTAGGAGCCATGGAAGACGGTAAATGGAAACGAACCAAAGAAGGACTCTGGAAATTGTACCACCAAAACGGCACATTGTCCACGATAGAAAATTTAAAGAATGGTCATAGAGAAGGAATATATGAATTGTATTTGGCCAACGGAACCAAAGTTTCTTCATGTTTTTACCTCAATGGCGAACTACACGGTTTGTATGAAGAATGGAATGAGTCAGGAAAAAAAATTAGGGAATGCAACTACGAAAAAGGATCCATGCATGGAATGGCAAAACATTATTTTGATGATGGTAAGCTGAAAATGCAAGGAGAATATTATTATGGTTCCTTTGATAAAGTTTGGAAAATCATCAATGCTCAAGGAAAGCAAGAGGCTTTTGTCCATTATGACAAAGGCAAATTGATAAAAAAGATTTATATCAATGCCGATGTTGAAGAGTATTATGAAAGTGGAATTCCAAAGTTGATTTGTACCTACGTAGACGGAAAGAAAGAAGGCCCTTATAAAGAATATTATGATGTGGGAAAATTCGAGCTGCTCCCAGGTTCAGAAGAAGATAAGAAAATTGGGATTTATCAAAGAGAGAAGTTGATGGGTACCGTTGCCAAGATTGAGGGAGAGTACCTCAATGACCATTTTGAAGGAAAGATAATTTTTAGAAAACCCAACGGTGATATTGAGAAGATAGAACATTGGGAAAATGGAAAACTGATCGATGAGCCAAAGAATTAAGTTCAATTTCAGTCTGCCACTCATTATCGTTTTGTGGTGGGCTGAGTCAATGTGTTGGTGTCAGAATGCACCAGGTTTTTATTACGTTGTTTTTAAGGACAAAACGGGAACTCCATATGAGCTGGAGTATCCACAGGCTTTTTTATCTAACAAATCGTTGGAACGTAGATTGAGGTTGGGTATTCCAATAATTGAGGAAGACCTTCCCGTAAACCCTGAGTATATCCAAGGTGTTTTGCAAACCAGTGGTGGAGTTTTGCATCACGCTTCCAAATGGTTCAACAGCATGACCTTAAACTTGAATGCGTTGGATAGCGCTGCTCAAGTATCCGCCATAGCGCAGGTTTCTTCTTTGAATTATGTTCAAGAAGTCAAATATTTTGCTTTGAACAAAGTAGAAGTAGGAAAGCGACGATTGAAACAAGAAGATGAGTTGGGCCCCATTGCGTTGTCTCTTACCGATCAAAATGGTTATGGATGGGGATTTCATCAACTCAATATGGTAAACACTACCCGATTGCATGAAGCAGGTTTTCAGGGGCAGGGCGTAGATGTTGGCATATTTGACAGTGGATGGTTGGGTGCTGATCAAATGAGAGCATTTGCCGCCATTCGGGATGAGGGCAGATTGGTTTTTACCCGAGATTTTGTGAATCCACAATTACCCAATGTTTTTGACAAAAGCACACACGGTACTTATGTATGGGGAATCATGGCAGGTGTTATGCAAGATCAGTTTATTGGAGCAGCACCATTGGCCAATTATCATTTGTTTCAGACAGAAGATGTTGATTCAGAATATAGAATAGAAGAGGATAATTGGGTTGCAGCGGCAGAGCTGGCCGACTCTTTGGG
>CANGVU010000286.1 GCA_947457325.1 Flavobacteriales bacterium
AATATTGGAAACACCGCTTTAGGCATCAGCGGCGGCGGAATGGGTTATCAGAGCTTTACCACCTCACTGGGAATTGAATTTGACACATGGCAAAATACAGAGTCGGGAGACCCTAGCTATGATCACATCGCCATCGAAAAAAATGGTGACATCAACCACAATACCGGAAACAACCTTTCTGGTCCTGTTCAAATGAGTGCCTTCAATACCAATACCGAGGATGGACAAAACCACGTGGTGCAAATCAAATGGGATGCCTCAGCCCAATTGATTCAGGTTTACTACGATTGTATATTCAGAACCCAAGCTACCATTGACATCGCCAATGAAATCTTCAATGGTCAATCTTATGTCTATTGGGGATTTACCGCCGCAACGGGCGGGGCGACCAATATTCAAAGCGTTTGTTTGGAGCCCAATATTTTCGCATCCGCTTCGCAATTGCAAGCCTGTCCAGGAACCACCATTCAATTGAACGCAGGCCCTTCTGCCAATGGCAATTATACATGGACACCATCCATCGGGCTTTCCAACGCCACCATTGCCAATCCAACAGCCAATCCATCAGTAACAACTACCTATACGGTGGGCTTTACCAATCTCTGCGGACTTCCTCAAACCAGCAGCATCACGGTGAATATTGACGACCTTGAAATCACCACCCCTCCCGTTGCGATTTTGCAATGTTCAGACACTTTGGCCACTGTCAATACCTCATCCAATTTCACGGGTCTCAGCTATCAATGGTTCACTGACAATGGCCAAATTCTGGGAAGTGATACCTTGTCCACGCTGAATACCTCTAATGCAGGCACCTACTACATTGCAGCGGATTATGACAATCAATGTTTTGATACCGCCACTGTGGTGATCAATGCTGATTACAGTGATTTTTCTTTGTTTGTCAATTACGACTCTCTCATTACTTGCGCCGACAACGCTTTGACACTTGCCGCAAGCACCAATAGCGCAGGCACCATTTACATTTGGTCTACCAATGGGGGGAACATCACCTCTGCACCCAATCAACCCAATGTCAATGTCAATGCAGGAGGTTCCTATACGGTCAACGCTTATTTCTCAGAAGAATGTCAAGACGCCTTCACACTGACTGTTGATGTGAATCAAACTGTTCCTACCACTACTCCATCCGACATCACCGAAATTGATTGTTTTTCGCCGAGTATAAATCTCAGTGTTGCCGTTGACTTAAACAACAACAGTTATGATTGGTCAGGACCCAACGGTCAAAACATCAATGTCCCCGCTACTCAAAACAACGTAAACATCACTCAAGCTGGAAACTACCAAGTGGAAGTAACAAACAACCTCAATGGCTGTAGCTCCATCGAGACTTTCAATGTGAGCATAGATACAATATCCCCGATTATTTCTTGGTTCGATGCAGATACCATCAGTTGTCTGAATCCTGTTGTTATTTTGGACAACTACACGGTGAACTTAACAAGTTGGGATGCACAATGGACTTCCGTTTTGGGGAGCATTCAACAAGACATGTCTGCCAACAATTATCCCAATGTTTTAGCGGAGGGTGATTACTATGTGGTGATTACCAATCCAGACAATGGCTGTCAATCCAATGGATTTACCAGTGTGCCAGCCAACAACAACATTGACTTTGACCCCACTCTACTGGCCTTCCCCAACATCATTTCCATGAATGGAGACACACTAAATGCGCAATGGCGACCCTTCTTAAAAGATCAACCCGAAGAAGACACACGTCAGTATTTCAAGACCTATCAATTGAATGTATTCAATCGGTGGGGAACGCCCATCTTTGAAAGTAGTCCATCGACACCCTACTGGAAGCCGAATGACATCAGTCAAGGCACTTATTTTTACACGTTTGTCTACGAAACCACTTGTGGCACAGGAAAAAAAGATGAAATGAGTGGTTCTGTGATGATTGCGAAATAAGGGAATGAGGAGATGAAGGGATGAAGGGATGAAGGGATGAAGGGATGAAGGGATGAAGAGATGAGTTGAGATGAGATGAGGAACGGTGGGGAACGGTGGGGAACGTTGAGGAACGGTGAGGGATTGAAGCGGTATACTTTTGACTTGTCAAAAGATACAAGCGAAAAGCCCGACCCGCAGCACGAAGTGATGCGGGGCACCGCCAAATGATTGCTCTTAAGGATTCACTTTCTCCAATGTCACCTTGGTCAGTCCTTTGGACACAAAGTTCAATTGCTTGGCGGCCACCATCGACAAATCAATCACCCGCTTGCTGCGCATGGGCAAACGATCGTTGACTTTTACCACAACCGTGCTGTCATTGCTCAAGTTGGTCACCTTAACCATTGTTCCAAATGGCAAGGACTTGTGGGCACAGGTAAATTGATTCTGACGGAAGACTTCCCCACTGCTGGTTTTTCTTCCATCAAACTTATTGTGATAAAAACTGGCCGTCCCTGTTTCGACTTGAGCAAATGCTCCAATGGAAAACGCAGAGATGATTAGGGTTAATAACCAACTACTTTTCATACGCTATTTTTTGAAAGGGTTTTATCCAACGTTCGTTGCCTTTTACGCCAACCACTGAATACCATCCAGAAGACAAGGCATCGATTAAAAATGTTACTTGCTGTCCATTGGTTTCCAATACAACGGGACATTTTCTGCCCAAAGCATCAATCAACATCCAATTCCATCCATTCACTTCACCATTGGTCTTGATCATGACCCGATCTTGTGCAGGATTGGGGTACAATTGAAATTGGAAGGACGATTCTTCGATGACTGAAATGGGATTCTCGATTTGAATGTTGTCGACATAAATCTGATTGCCATAACGGCCAATGTTTTCAAAGGCAACAATGACCTCTTGCCCTTCGTAAACAGATAAACTCAACGCCTCATTTCTCCACTCTGCAGCAGCAGGAATAAAGGGATCTGTATTGTCTGGAGCAGTAGCCAAATCATCACCTCCCTTGATGTACAAGGTTTCCCAAGTTGCACCGCAGTCGGTAGAAATAACAACGGCCAA
>CANGVU010000287.1 GCA_947457325.1 Flavobacteriales bacterium
TCAAAGCTCCTTTGTAACCGCTGTTGTAGGAAGAGTGTCCACTATGCACACCGGGCTTATTGGTGGGCATGTAATCGTTGTAATAGGATGCTCCAATACGCGTATACTCATCTGGACGAATGTGCATCCCCATCATCAGCGCCTTATTGGTGCTTACGTCATATACATCGGTCGAAGAAATACCATTTCCAATTACCAGGTCATATCCGAAATCTAACCGACCCATGTACTGCCCTCTGAAAGACACTCCCGAAGTATGTACAGGAACCATTGTATTAAAAAACAACGGACGATCAATTGATGGGAAAAACAATCGACCATGGTGATACTCATCATTCCAAGTATTGACAGGGGTATGAATTTTACCCATGATAATGCTGTGATTGCCAAAGTAATCCCACTTCATCTGGGCCCGCTCGATGCTGGGTGCAAACTTAGCAGCCGTTGCGGCATCATACTTTACGACGGTCTCCCCTAAAAAGCTAATCCGATCGGTCAGCCGTGCTGTCACGAAAAAATCTTGTTCTCCCAACGAGAAGTAGGAATTTTTATCCTGATCAAATTTGTCCAAATTGTATTGGATATGACCATACACATCCAAATCAACATTCCGATCTGTTTGGGACCAACCTGCCCATACGTTTAAAATGAGGACACTAGCGAATATTAGTTTTTTCATTCTTATTGTTTGATATTCAAAGATAGACGTTGTGTTAACAAATTAACTTTAATAATAAAAAGATGCCGTTAAGGTCTTATTCCAACCATTGGTCTCCCAATCCCACAATTTCATTTTCTCTCTGTACAAGCCAAAAGAAATATCCGCTGAATGACCTGCGCCCAATGGAAACTCAAATCCCGTCTGAAGGCCTGCACCCATGCCCGTAGCTGTTCTTGGAACATATCCATATGTCTGGTTGAAATTATCTCCCCCAATAAACAATTCATAGGAGCGATCAGCGATGTAGGCTTTGTTGTTGACTACTTTAATACCCGTCAAACTTATTCCCGGCTGAATAAAAAAGTCCATTCCGGCATTAATCTCCCAACCTTGACGGTAACCCAATACCATTTGAAAACGCTGCTCGTTGCCCTCAATCGTGAACAGGCGAATATCCTGTTGTGCATTGAGCTGTGCACCAGTACCTTCAAATATGACAGAGTATTTGTCTACCGTTTTTATTCTTGTCGTTAGAAACTGAAAAACAAATGAGCTGTAACGATCCAATCGGTATCGCAAATCCAAACCCAAAGCGATGGCCGGACTGTAGCGCATGGCCGTGGGATAAGCATAATTGTCGTAATAGTTGGGGAAAGAAAATCCGCTTGACCCATAATAACTATTGATGTATTGGGTTTCCAATGGATTCCATTTGATTCTATCCTCAATAGACATCGCCCTTACCCCTGCATAATTGGTGCCCGATTGAAGTATCCCAGAACCATTGTAAAAGTTGGCAGTTGTATCCGAAGCTGAATACGCCCCAATGCGCAGCCCAAAAGAAAACCCACGGTATTCGTCCTCTTGCGCCTTTGAACAAAGTGGACTTATTATCAACATTAACAACGCTATTCTTGTTTTCATTCTCATTCCTTATTCTATTTGCGACCTAAAGTTAAGCAGAATGCGTTTTGCCATCACCGATATTGAAACCGTAGGGAGTAAACCTGGCCAAGGTACCATTATCGAGATTGCCATTTGCATCCACGATGGTGAAAAAGTAATCGACAAATACGAGACGCTCATCAATGCCGAAAAAAAAATTCCTCCATTCATCGTTTCCCTTACGGGCATAAACGAAAAAATGTTACAACATGCACCATTATTCGAAGATGTAGCGGATGAAATTTTTGATTTACTAAAAGATTGCGTGTTTGTTGCGCACAATGTGAACTTTGACTACAACTTTGTCAAAGCTGAATTGGACGCCGCTGGTTTTCAATGGAAGCCCGAAAAGCTCTGCACAGTGCGCTTGGCGAGAGCCTCTTTTCCTGGACACCGAAAATATGGGTTAAGCTCCATGTGCGAATTGTTTGACATTCCCAATTTTGCGGCACACAGAGCTATGGGTGATGCACAGGCCACTTCCATTTTATTTGACAAATGCATTGAAGAACATGGTTTTACCATTATCAATGACATGCTTAAATTAGGAAGTGGAGATTCTTTTTTGCCCAATCACATTCGCAACGAGGAGTTTCAGCAATTGCCGACCACTGCCGGAATCTATTTTTTCAAAAACGAAAAAGGCGAGCACTTGTACATTGGCAAGGCTTTGAATATCAAAAAACGTGTTCGTTCTCATTTCAATCCTGATGGTGGTGAAAGGCAACAGTTTTTTTTACGAGAGATTGCGCACATAGAATATCAAGAGACGGGCACTGAGCTGTTGGCTTCATTGATGGAGGATGCTGCAATAAGGAAACATTTTCCCAAATACAACAAAGCGCAAAAGAAAAAGGCGCACCCATATCATTTGATTTCATTTTTTGACCAAAAGGGAATACACCGTCTGCAAGTAATCAAGGGAAAAACAGCACAGAGCATTCACAGTTTCCCCTCCATGAAGGCAGCCTACCAATGGCTAAACGCCTTAAAGGACGAACATCACATTCAAGGTCGTTGGATTGGTCTGCACAACTTTCAGGGCGAGGAATTACATGAAGAAATTTCTATTCACAATAAAGCCCTAGAGAATGCGCTTCAAACCATGATTGCCAAGCAGCCATCTTATTTGGTCATTGGCCGCGGTAGAAAAGACCATGAAAAATCCTTTGTTTGGGTACAACGAGGAAATTTAAAGGGGTATGCTTTTGTAGATAGAGAGCAACGCATTGAACATGAGGAAGAGTTAGATTGGATTATTCAGCCACTACCCTCTTCTGAAATCACTCCTTATTTGCTCAGGTCACACTATGAAAGTCCCAAGCAATGCTACATCAAAACTTTTTCTGATCCTCTTTTGGAATGCGATAAATTGTGATTTTCTCCAATGAATTAACGGGGTTCA